>JBEHXR010000022.1:0-21629 GCA_048498595.1 Bacteroidota bacterium | reverse complement strand
CAGCAGAATAATGTCTTCGCGATTGGCAAAACTTACTGCTGTTTTTATTGCTTCCCTTCTGTCTGCTATTGAAATTGATTTTCTTTTTCCTGCACTATTCAAACCAGCTTCCATATCTTTTAAAATTGCATTTGGATCTTCGCTGCGCGGATTATCGCTCGTAAAAATTGCGCGATTGCTTAACTCTGTTGCAATCTGCGCCATTGCAGGCCGCTTTGTTTTATCGCGATCGCCACCACAACCCACAACTGTTATTACCTGCTCATCTCCTTTGCGCAATTTTTTTATTGTTGACAAAACATTTTCCAACGCATCAGGTGTGTGCGCATAATCAACAATGCCGATAACTTTTTCCTTTTTGCTGATCACGTAATCAAATCTTCCTTCAGCACCGGTTAAACTGCTTAAGATGAGCAACACTTTTTCGCTGTCTTCACCCAGGCAAATTGCAGCGCCATAAACCGCTAAAAGATTATATGCATTAAATTCTCCGATCAATCTAAAATGCACTTCCTTATCATTCACCTGCATTATTAAACCCGTTAATGCATTCTCTAAAATTTTCCCTTTGAAGTCTGCAAGATTTTTTAAGCTGTAATAATATTTTTTGGCTGGCGTGTTTTGCAGCATTACAGTACCGCGTTTTTCATCAAGATTAGATAAAGCAAATGCATCGCTGGTAAGATTATCAAAGAATGATTTTTTTACGCGGATGTATTCATCAAATGTTTTATGATAATCGAGATGATCGTGCGTAATGTTGCTGAAAATACCACCGGCAAAATGCAAACCCGTTATGCGATGCTGATGAATTGCGTGACTGCTGCATTCCATAAAAACGTGTGTGCAACCTTCATCAGCCATTTGTTTTAATAAAGCATTTAAACTGATTGCATCCGGCGTTGTATGTGTTGATGGAATTATTTTATTGCCGATTTGATTTTGCACCGTGCTTATCAAACCGCATTTATAACTAAGTGCAGAAAATAATTTAAAGAGTAAAGTTGCAATCGTTGTTTTACCATTTGTTCCTGTTACACCAACAAGCTTTAATCTTTCAGAAGGTGCATCATAAAAATTATGTGCGATGTACGCAGCGGCTTCGTAAGCATTTTTTACCTGCACATAAGTTGCATTGGTTTGCAACAGCGGTAAATCTTCACAAACAATTATTGCAGCACCATCAGCAATAGCTTGCTCAATAAATTTATGCCCGTCAAATTTTTCTCCCTTTATTGCAATGAACATGCAACCGCGCACTACATTTCTTGAATCGACAGTAACTGCATTCACTTTAGCATTCCTGTTACCATTAATTGAAATGATGCGCACCTTGTATAATATGTCTTCCAGTTTCTTCACTCTGTTTGTTTCAATTCAAGTTTTATTAATTGACCGCTTGCAATTGCGGCACCTGCGGCAATAGATTGATTCGTTACTTTTCCAACACCGTTTATTTTTACTTTAAGTCCTGCATTTTCGCAGATATATAAAGCGTCCTTCAAGCCAAGCCCGCTTAACGATGGCATATATTTATTGCTTGTTGCAATGCTTGTTAGTGTGGACTGATTTTGTTGTTTGCTCATTTTTGCCAATTCTGTTTTTGCAGAATCTTTATAAGCAATATTTATTGTTGAAAGAATTGATTTGATGTCGCTGCTAAAACCCGCATAACTGTAGTAAGAACTATCTCTTGAATTGATAGTAGCATATCTTACGCTATCTGGTTGCGGTGAATTAAGTGTAACAAGGCGATCAGCAATTTCTTTAAACACCGGACCAGCAACAGAAGCACCATAAAAAATTGCAGCGTGCGGTTTATTAACGATTACAACAACGCAAGTGTATTGCGGATTATCTGCGGGAAAATATCCAACAAAAGAAGATTGATAAATATGATCTGCATAACCGCGATTACCATTTGCAACCAATGCAGTTCCTGTTTTACCTGCAACAGAATAAGATGTTCCCTTAAATAATTTATAAGCAGTAGCGCCGGGTTCGCTGCACACACCAAGCAAACATTGTTTTACGCTTTGCAAAGTTGCGCTGTCACAAACCTGCTCAATTGCTGTTGGCTCTGTTTGCCTTATTACATTTCCTTCATTCATAACCTTATCCAACAAATAAGGTTTCATCATAGTGCCATTATTTGCAACAGCATTATATAACATGCATGTATGCAAAGGCGTAACCAGCACGTTATATCCAAACGCCATCCAGGGCAATGTTGTAGCACTCCAATATTTACTGCCCGGATGATCTACAAACGGCGGACGTTCTCCGTATAAATCAACCCCGGTTTTTTGAGCAAGATGTAAAGCTTTTAAATGATTTATAAATTGAGAAGGATTTGCAGCATAAGCATTGTAAGCCAGCTTTGCCAAGCCTACATTTGAGCTTAATTCAAATGCGCGTTTCACATTTGTATAGCTTTCTTCTGCATCATGTTTTTCTGCATCGTAAACTGTTCTGCCATTGATCGTCCATTCACCACCCTCTAAATTTACAGGACTTGCCAGTGTAACTTTTTTATCTTCTAAAATTGAAATGAGTGTTGCAAGTTTAAATGTGGAGCCAGGTTCTGTTGGTGTCATCGCATAATTAAAATCTTCCCAATAATTTCCATTGGATTGACGACCGAGATTTGCAATAGCTTTAATTTTTCCTGTCTTTACTTCCATCACAATAGCACAACCATGCTGCGCTTCGTTGCCCACCATCATTTTCATTAAAGCATTCTCCGTTATTTCCTGGATGCGGCTATCGAGTGTAGTTACAATGTCTTTTCCATTTACAGGTTCAATGTCATAATCTTCATTCACAGGAACGGCAACACCACCTTCAAATCGCACCAAACGCTTGCCTGTTGTGCCTTTCAGTAATGTATCATAGGTTTGTTCAAGACCAACTTTTTGCGCATTCTCTCTTTCCAAACCAATTGTTCTGAATGCTAATAACTGGTAAGGATTGAGACGAATGTTTTGCACTTCAGCAATAAAACCGCTTTTGTTCTTTCCTAAACGAACAAGCGGAAATGTTTTGAGTTGCTGGTATTGATCGAACGTTACTTTTTTCTTTAAAGAAAAATAACGGCTCTTGCTTTTATAACCTTGTTTTAAAATTGATTCATACTGTGCAGCCGTTTTGTCTTTAAAAAGATTTGCCAAACACATGCTTAGCGAATCAACATTATCTTTAAAAACTTTGCCATTATTTTCCAGCAAACCATCTGCTTTAAAATCTACATAAACATCGAACTGCGGAATGCTGGTGCTCAGCATTTGCCCATCATCACTGTAAATCGTTCCGCGGTCTGCTTCTACTTCTTCAATGCGGGTATGCATACTGTCACTCATATTGCGCCAGTATGCTCCCTGCGATTGCTGAATGATAAAAGCCTTTCCGATTATGAAAGCACATATTATTGCCATTGCAATAAAGCATAAGTAAACACGCCATAATATGTCTTTCTTAATTTCCATACTCAGTTTGTGTACATGTTAATCATATAGTGGTTTTTCAATTTATTTTTTATCGATTACCAGTTTAACTGGTGGTTCTGTTGAGGGTTTTAAACCCAGTGCTGCTGCAGCTTGTGTAACCTGCGATTCACGGCTGCGATACATTTCAAGGCTCTTCAAATTTTTATATTCATACTCCATATCCTTCACTTGTTTTTGTGTGATGTTTATATCCCGCATCGTTTTATCTGCCCAATGCACATTAGCGATATAAATCACAGCAAGCAAAGCGAGGAAGAGTAAGAATCCAAAATGCTTTACTATCCATGAATAGTTGACGGTTGTTTTTATTTTATTTTTCGCCAGCATGTTTTGTTTTTTAAAACCGGTCTCACGGCATTAAGTCATCAGACCGGTTATTGCCCCTGTTATTATTTTTAAATTTTCTCTACTACTCTCAGCTTTGCGCTTCTCGCTCTTGAATTATTTTTTATTTCTTCTGCTGTCGGCACAATTGGCTTCTTCGTTATTATTCTAAAAATTTCTTCTTTCTTTTTTGTGCTGAAGGGATTTTCATCTGTTTCGTTATTCGCCTGCTTAAAAAAATTCTTCACTATTCTGTCTTCTATTGAATGAAAAGTGATGATGGCAACTCTTGCTTGTGGCAGTAAAACATCAGGCAACTGATTGAGCATTTCTTTTAATGCTCCCATCTCATCATTTACTTCTATTCTTAATGCCTGAAAAACCTGGGCTAAATATTTATTTGGATTTCCTTTCACAACAGGTTTCAACATGTTTTTAAATGCATCAATTGTTTTTAATGCATTACTGCTTCGTTGCTGAACAATATGCCTGGCTAAAGTTTTTGAGTTAGATACTTCGCCATATTGCTCAAACATTTTGTGTAATTGCGATTCGCTGTATTGCATCAAAATTTCGGAAGCTGTTTTTTGTGTGCGTTTATCCATGCGCATATCGAGCGGACCGTTGAAGCGTGTAGAGAATCCGCGTTCTGCTTCATTAAACTGAAAGCTGCTTACACCTAAATCTGCAAGAATGCCGTTTACTTTTTCATATTTATACAATTTCAAAAAGCGCTGTAAATGGCGAAAGTTGTGCGGCACAAAAATCAATCGTTCATCGTGCGGAATATTTTTTTGCGCATCTGCGTCCTGATCAAAAGCAATTAACCTTCCTTCTGCATTTAATTTCTCAAGAATACCTCTTGCATGTCCGCCGCCTCCAAAAGTGCAATCAACATACACCTCATTCGGCCGAATATTTAATGCATCAATTACCTCGTTATACAAAACGGGAACGTGATAGGCAGGCAATTCATCTTGCATACAACGGTTTTACATGGTTACATTTCCCATTACTTCTGATGCAAGCTTTGCGAAATCATCAGATGAAATTTCTTCAAAGAGCTTTTTATACTTACCGGAATCCCAAATTTTTATTTTATCAATATCGGATGCGAGTGTAATATCCTTCGCCAATCCCGCATGCGACTTTAATGATGGTGGCAATAAAATTCTGCCTGCAGTATCTAATTCCACTTTTGTTGCACCACCCAACAGCAACGTTTTGAATTGACTTACCTTCGGGTTAAAATCATTTAATTTTTTAAGTTTTTCTTCTATGGCTTCCCATGCTTTCATTGGATATAGCAACAAACATTTTTCAAGTCCACGGCTGATGACAATGGTATCAGTTCCTTCAGGCATTTGCTTTTTTAGCCCGCCCGGAAGAAGGAAGCGCCCTTTGGCATCTATTGTTGCTTCATATTCACCAAGAAAACCAGCCATTTATGAAAATTGAAAACGAATGTATGAAATAATGACACAAAATAACACTTTTTACCACATTTTTATAAGAATGTGTTACCCCTTATTTTTCCACATATATTAGAAATACATCAAAAGCAATGGCAGCAAGCGTTTGAGCAGCATTACTCCTTATAATTTAAATTATGTGCCTGCTTTTAGCGTGGATAACCTGTGAATGAAGAAAATGCACCCAAAAAAATTACTGATACAAGACTTCGACTATAATCTTCCAGATATAAAAATTGCAAAATATCCTTTACAAAAAAGAGATGAAAGCAAATTATTGATTTGGAAAAATGAAAATATTAAAGAAGATAAATTTTATAATCTTGATAAATATCTTACTGGTTATTCTTTAATCGTTTTTAATAATACAAAAGTTGTTGAAGCAAGGTTACTTTTTAAAAAAGAATCGGGAACAACAATAGAAATTTTTTGCCTTGAACCTGCAGAGGAATATGCGGATATAACAACTGCAATGCTGCAAACGAAAAAGGTTTTATGGAAATGTTTAGTAGGTAATGCAAAAAAATGGAAAGAAGAATTGCTAACAAAAGAAATTCATGATGCTGAAAAAAATATTCTTCTAACAGCAAAAAAATTAAACAAGCAGCCAGACGATTATGTAATAGAATTTTTTTGGAATGATGATGCAATGAGCTTTGCTGAAGTATTACACCTTGCCGGCGTAATTCCATTGCCGCCGTATTTGCATAGAGATGCAGAAGAATCGGATAAAAAAAATTATCAAACTATTTATGCAAAGAGCGATGGTTCTGTTGCAGCACCAACAGCAGGTTTGCATTTTACAAATGAAGTATTTCAAAAATTATCAGTAAAAAATATTCAAACAGGTTTTGTAACACTGCATGTTGGTGCAGGCACATTTAAGCCTGTAAAAACAGAAACGATTGAGCAACATGAAATGCATTCAGAATTTTTTGAAGTACATATTGAACTAATAGAAAAGATTGCCGCATCTAATAAAAAAATAATTGCAGTTGGCACAACAACGTTACGCACTTTAGAGAGTTTGTATTGGATGGGAATTAAAATACGTGAATCGTTAAACGTGAAAAGTGAAAAGGAGATTTCAATTGAAGATATAACCGTTCAACAATGGAATGCTTATGAGTTGAATGATAGAAATGTTTCTGTGCAGGAAAGTTTACAAGCTTTACTAAATTGGATGAAAGAAAATCATCAAACAAAATTGATTGCAAAAACTCAGATATTAATTGCCCCACCTTATAAATTAAAAGTCGCCGATGCTTTAATTACAAATTTTCATCAGCCAAAATCTACACTGCTCTTATTAGTTGCTGCAATTGTTGGAGATAAATGGAAAGGCATTTATGAATATGCATTGAAAAATAATTTTCGGTTTTTAAGTTATGGAGATGCTTGTTTGTTGTTTGGTTATTAGTTAATGGTAATTATAACATTAATTGTTTCGGTTCAGGTTTCTATTATTCTTTATTCTTTGTATCCATTAAAATGGTAACCGGACCGTCATTTAATAATTCCACTTTCATATCTGCACCAAAAGTGCCGGTTTGAATTATTTTACCCAAATCTTTTTGCAACTGCAAAATCATTTGTTCATATAGTGGAATTGCAACATGCGGTTTACTTGCTTTTATATAAGAAGGACGATTACCTTTTTTTGTTGATGCATGCAAAGTAAATTGGCTCACCAATAAAATATCACCATCAATATCTTTAATACTAATATTCATTACACCATTCGCGTCATTAAAAATTCTAAGGTTAACAATCTTGCCGCTCAGCCATTCGATGTCTTCTGTGGCATCTGCATCTTCAATTCCCAATAAAACCATTAAACCATTTTTTATTGCGCCAACAATCTTTTCTTCTACTTTAACCGAAGCACGAGAAACTCTTTGTATTACTGCCCGCATGTTTATTAATTAATTTTGTAAATATTTATTTGCGATGAAGATAGATGTTACAAAGGAAATAGAATTTAGAACTGCACGTAGCGGCGGTAAAGGCGGTCAGAATGTAAACAAAGTTGAAACAATGGTTGAAGGACGATGGTTGATAAACGACTCGCAACTTGTAAATGATCAACAAAAAAATATTATCACTCAACAACTATCAAATCGCATAACTGCTGAAGGCTTTTTATTGGTGAAATCTCAAATGCATCGCACACAACAAGAAAACAAAGAAGAAGTAATTAATAAAATAAATACCCTTGTTCATAAAGCACTTCAACCAAAGAAAGCACGCATCGCTACAAAAATTCCAAAATCAATAAAAGAAAAAAGATTAGAAAGTAAGAAGCAAAAATCTTTTCTCAAAGAAAACAGAAGAAAATTCCGAAGAGAAGATTATTGATTCGTGCTTTTTAAATTAAACTAATTCTATGAACCTGCAGGATGAAATGCATATTGATGATGTTATTGTTCAGCAATTAAATAATGAAAGCTTTTTAAATGCAGGAATTAATGTAGATGTTTTGCGGCTTGATAAAATCCATTCGATTGTAAGTGGCAATAAATGGTTCAAATTAAAATACTATTTACAGGAAGCAATCCAAAAAAAAATTACTGCTGTTGCAACATTCGGTGGTGCGTTTTCAAATCATATTTTGGCGACAGCATACGCTTGTAATAAATACGATTTAAAATGTATTGGTTTTATAAGAGGTGAAGCGCCTGAACATTATTCTGAAACGTTGCACAATGCACAATCGCTGAATATGCAACTACAATTTTTAAGTCGTGAAGCATATTCAAATAAGAAAAAAATTACAGAAGAAAACAAATTAGTATTTTTTATACCGGAAGGCGGTTATGGTACAACGGGTGTTAAAGGCGCTGCAGAAATTTTGCAACTCACGCCTAATCTTTCAACATACAATTATATTATCTGTGCTGCAGGCACAGGAACAATGCTTGCAGGCATAGCAAATGCTTCTTTGCCTCATCAAGAATGTATTGGTGTTAGTGTGATGAAAAATAATTTCAGCCTTGAAAACGAAATGCTTTTTTTGGTTGATGATAAAGCAAAACCTCGCGTAAAACTTTTGCATGATTATCATTTTGGCGGTTATGCAAAATATAATCAGCAGTTAATTGATTTTATGAATAATATTTGGATAACACAAAACTTGCCGCTTGATTTTGTTTATACAGCAAAAGCATTGTATGCTATTTATCAGCTTGCTGAAAAAAAATATTTTAATCGCGATTCGAAAATCCTTTTTATACATAGCGGCGGTTTGCAAGGCAATCGTTCACTAAAAAATCTACTTATATACTAAAAAACCATTTCAATACTTTTTTTAAAACCTTTTCGTTTTACACAAAATTTTTTTCACTTTAAAAAACCAATTCACTTTATGAGAAAATTTTCTTTTTTCATGGCATTATTGCTTTCTATTTCATTTGTGAGCCACGCACAAAAAGGCAATCAAATCAACATCGGACCTGAATTAGACATTCCAATGGGAACATTTGGCGATGCCTATAAAATTGGCTTTGGCGGTACAGTTAAAGGCTTGCTTGGTGTTGGTAAAAGCGGCCAGTTCACCTTAACAACAGGGTATTTGTATTTCAAAGGAAAAAGTAGCGGCACCGGTGGTTACAGTTATGCTGATCAAAAGTTCAGCATCATTCCTTATCTGCTTGGTTACCGTTATTATTTTAAAGATTTGTATGTAGAACCGCAGCTTGGTATGGCAAGTTATACCACTAAAGCAGGCGGATCAGGCATAACTGAAACAAGGTTTACATATGGTGCAGGTGCCGGATATTCTATGAAGGCGATAGATCTAGGTCTAAGATTTCAAACGCATGAAGGTGCAAGCCTTGTTGCCATACGAGCTGCATATAATATAAATCTGTAAGCAAAAAGGGAGAAGATTTTCTCCCTATTTTTTTTGAAGTTGAATAACAACCGTGCCTGATTCTGTTACATAGTTAGCAATGTCGCCATATACTTCGGTTGTATCCTTAAGGAACTGCTGTGTAATTGTAAGTGTATTACCATTAATACTGAATTTACCGCCTGAAGCCATAGATTGCTCAGATATTCCATTGTAGGAAACAAAGCCGCCCTGTGGAAAATAGATTGAATCGGTACCTATTATTTTGTAAGTGCCTGTTGAGCTTGAACTATCAATAGAATAGTTGAAAGGCAGTTGTGCAGAATCCGTTAAAATGTTGTTTTTATAATCGTATACGTTGAACGTTGAGGAAATATCGTAACCAACGCCAACAGAACTCAAATCAGAACTGTCAAACGTAATTGTGCCGGTGTTGTTTATTGTTGTATAATTTGAAAGTGTCGTGGCTTTATAATCTGTATCATCTTGTTCATATTCAGCAGTTGATTGTGTATGAGCCTCTAATGATACAAAATTCCATGTACCTATAATATCAGTTCCGTTTTGATCAGAACCTGAATTATCATCCAAAGGTTCAATTCCTTTTTGACAAGCAACAAGAAAACAAATTAAAACGACTAAATACTTTTTTTTCACGAGACAATTTTTAGAAGGGTTTCAACAACAATAAAAAATTTAATAAAAACGAAGTGGCTAATATAAAACGAATCATCGCTTCAAATATTATTTTATAATCAATCATCAATAACATAAACAAAACCTTTTCATATTCGCTTTGTGAGTTCAATGAGTAATAAAATTAAAATTATCTTAGTGAGCGCAACATCGCAATTTTATTAAGCACATTTATATGAAAAAAAGATGGATCATTATTTTGATTGTAATGTTTTCGAGTTTTCATCATGCAATCAGCCAAACTAATATTGATTACGGCAACAATGCTGCTGCAGGGAAATATTATAATATTCGCGGTATAAAAATGTATTGCGAAATTTATGGAAGCGGCAGTCCTTTATTAATGATTCATGGCAACGGTGGTTCTATTGCATCTTTTAAAAACAATATTCCTTATTTCGCAAAAAAATATAAAGTAATTGCTGTTGACAGCAGGTCGCAGGGCAAGTCAGAAGACGATAAAGATTCTTTGAGCTTTGAAATGATGGCTGATGATTTTGCAGCGTTGTTAGATACGCTTCATATTGATTCAGCTTATGTAATTGGATGGAGCGATGGCGGGATAAATGCATTGTTGCTTGCGATGCGACATCCCGAAAAAATTATTAAACTTGCTTCAACAGGCGCAAATCTTTGGCCCGATTCTACAGCGTTTGTTCATGGTTTCTGGCAATCTGAAAAACAACAGTACGATACATCTTATAACAAAACTTGGGCAACTAAACGACAAAAGAATGACTGGAAATTATTTTTGCTCGACTGGAATCAACCTTACATTGCATTAGCAGATTTGAAAAAAATTACTTGCCCTTCTTTAATTATTTGTGGCGACCATGATCTTATTTCAATTGAACATACCGCGCTCATTTACGAAAATATTCCACGTGCTTATTTATGGGTTGTTCCAAATTCTCCGCATGGAACGTTGATTGCGCATACAGATGAGTTTGATAAAAAAGTGGATGATTTTTTTTCAACGCCGTTTCATGATTGGCGATAATTGAATACTACGACTGTTTGGAAAAAAAGGTTTTTTTATGTACATATCTGCATAACTAAAAGAACTTTCCATAAAATGAATTATTTTTAGTTAATAAATATTTTATTCATTAATCGCCCCTTTATGACAAAAAAATCTACTCCTTTAAAATTTTCAATTTTAATTTCTTGTACTCTTTTACTTTTTGCAAACAATAAAATTATTGCGCAGGCTACTTCACTTACAGAAGGTTTTGATAATCTTTCAACTTCCGGCTGGACGCTAATTAACCACTCATCCGGAGGAGGCGGATTAACATGGTTCCAGGGAGACAGTCGCGCATTTAGTGCCTTTGATGGCAACGATACAATGTATGCTGCCGCTAATTATCAAAGTGTAAGCCGTGCAACAGGTACAATAAATAATTGGCTTATTTCACCGCAAATAAGTATTGCTAATGGAGGTGCTATAACCTTCTATACACGTACAAAAGATAATTCATCATTCCCTGACAGACTTGAAGTACGATTAAGCACAAACGGTTCAAGCACGAATGTGGGCACAACGGCTAATGATGTTGGTGATTTTGCAACAGTATTAGTTAGTGTAAATCCATCGCTCGATGCTAACGGATATCCCACCGGATGGACACAATATACTGCTAACATCCAGTCGGGATTAGGCACATCAGGAAGAGTAGCATTTCGTTACTTTGTTACAAACGCAGGTTCAAGTGGCACTAATTCAAATTACATAGGTGTTGATGCTTTCTCTTTTCAAAGCGTTTTGCCTGTTACCCTTTTTAATTTTACAGGTCTTATTAAGGATAACAAAGCAGTACTTACCTGGTCAACAGCAAATGAAATTAACAATAAAGGCTTTGATGTTGAAGTAAGCCGCGATAATAAAACATTTTCATCAGCAGGATTTGTTGCAGCAGTTAAAACCTCAACAGGAATAAATAATTACAGCTTTACCGATGATAAAATATTAAGCGGATCAAATTATTACAGGCTTAAGCAAATTGATAACGATGGCGCTTACAGGTATTCAACTGTTGTAAAACTCGATCTTCAAAAATTCGCATGGACGATATTTAACAGCGCATCTGCTAATCCATGGATTCAGTTGCAAACAAAAGCACCGTCTAACATAATGGTGCAAGTTGTTTCAGTAAACGGGCAGGTAATTCAAAACATCAACAAAGGTAATCTTGCGCAAGGCACCTATAATATTCCATTAAATCTAAATTCATCATCACATGGAATTTATGTTATAAGATTGTTGGTTGATAAAGATGGCTATACACAAAAAGTAATGAGATAATATAAGTTTATATAAACTGTTTTCGTAAACAGATAAAGCAATAAACGCTTTATCTGTTTTTTTTAGTCATACAACAAACTCTTTTAGTTTATCTAAATAAGATTTTTCTTTATGTAAGAAATGCTTTTTGTAATACTATCGAAAGGATCGCCGGGTGTTGTATCTTGTTCAACAAAATAATATTTCATTCCGGCTTTATCAGCATACTTAAAAATATTTTTAAAATCAATAGTTCCGTTACCAACTTCTGTAAACGAATGTGCAGGTGTTTTATCCATATCCTTTACATGCCATAACGGAAAACGCCCGGGATGTGTATTAAACAATTCAATCGGATCATGACCAGCTTTAGTAATCCAGTAAAGATCAACTTCAAATTTTACAAGATTTTTATCGGTATTATTTAAAAGTATGTCGTAAGGCAGTTGATTATTATCTTTTATAAATTCAAAGTCGTGATTGTGATAACATAATTGTATGCCGGCTTTTTTACAAGTCTCTCCGCCCGTGTTTAAATATTCAGCAAGTTTCTTGTAATGATCAATGTTGCCACGTTCTGTAGGAGAAAGCCAGGCACATACCATATAACTTACACCAACCGTTTTTGCATCATCAA
The DNA here is from genome assembly GCA_048498595.1 of Bacteroidota bacterium. Taxonomy (GTDB): domain Bacteria; phylum Bacteroidota; class Bacteroidia; order Chitinophagales; family Chitinophagaceae; genus Parafilimonas. The sequence goes on along the minus strand of JBEHXR010000022.1, from coordinate 8,860 downwards.
CTGCCCTGTTCCAGTCGTGCAGAATTGTTCCCATCATGTCTTTACCATTATCTTTATCTTCCCCCAACCTGTAGTGACTGCTTGGTATAATTAAACCATTTTGTTTTAAAAGTGCAGCAAAAGATTTTGCATCCATGCCATAAAAATTTTCCGTGCCGGTATAAGTTGCACCTTCAACAGAGTTATAACCAATCTGCGCAACCTTTGCCAGGGTTTGCGCCGGATCTTTTTGCATTGCATCTCTTACGGTATACAATTGTAATCCTATGTAAGAATGATTGAAATTGAAAAAAGATGGTTTAACTGCCAATGCAACAGAAGCAAGTGATGTTGTTTTAAGAAATGATCTCCTGGTGGTCATATTAAATAATTATCGTTAGAAATAATTTTAAAGGTAAATTAATCTGCAGCACAAAACCAACTTGTTTGTACTTATATAATTGTAATGAGAATAGAAAATGAATTGAATTAATACTTAATAAGTGGCGTGAGAAATAAATTTCGGCTTAGAAATAAGTTCTTCTGCGATGGGAACTGGCATTAACCTGGCGCACAAAGAATCAGGAATATGCTCTTTTACTACACGATTGTATAACTTTTTGTGTGCAGCATTATCTAAGTGTATACCATCCCCCGAATCATATTGATATAAAATGCTGTCAACACTTGATGCTAACCCGGTCTGAAAGTCTATTGCTTTGTTTCCATAATAACTCATCACCCATGCGTAAACCTGATTTTGACGCTTAATCTGTTTAGCGCTAAAAAAATTTCTTGGCTGGGTAGTAGTAACCCATACTAAAATATTATGATTAGCTGCTCTTGTTGTTATTCTTTTAAGATTCTCTTCTTGTTCAGTTACTGTATAATAATTTGACACATCGTTTGATGGATAATTAATAATAATTGCATTTGCATGCATTTGTATAGCAGCAGATATGTTATGACCCTTTCTGGGCTTTGGTCTGCCCGGGGGTGGTGTATAATCGTTTGCCTGGGCATCATATGTTGTAGTACCTGCTACTGCAAGATTATCTACAACATAATTTGGGTTTATTGTTTTTAAGTATTCGGTATACATATAAGCCCAGGATTTGGTAATATCAGTGACACCATCACCGGCTGCAGTTGACGAACCTAAAATTACAATGTGAAAAGGCTCTACACAGTTTTGTGTGTGTGCTTTAAAAAATAAAAGCAACATCACTGAGAAAAAAATGCAATTCTTCATTTCGGGTATTATTGATTGTGTATTATGGGCATGAAATAAATAAAAAAAGTTTCCTTAAAAAACTTTTTTTATTGCAAGCAAGTAATTAAAGTTGATTTATTGTTGATAATATAACAAACTTATCATTGTGAATATGAAGGTTGTAATATGATGAAGCTAAGTTGAATTTTAAAACTGTACTTAAAAATTTTAAAACCATTCCATTAAATTCTGATTAAGCAGATATTTTATCTGCATTAATTTTTTTTTTACGCTTATCTATTTCTTCACAAAGCGATTTAAAAATATCATCAATACTTCCCTCGCCTTTTATATGAACAACTTTATTAAACCGCGCATAATAATCAGCCACAGGTTTGGTTTTGTTTTCATATTCCTCAATGCGGCTTCGTATGATATTTTCGTCTACATCATCACTTCTACCGCTGCTTTCGCCTCTGTGTAATAAACGTTTTATTAGTTCATCTTCAGAAACATCAAGCGCAAGCATTACCGCAATAGAAGTTTTTTTAAGATGAAGTAATTTATCCAAAGCTTCTGCCTGCGCATCGGTGCGGGGAAAACCATCAAATAAAAAACCTTCTGCATCCGGATGTGTTTCCAGAGCGGTGCTTATCATTCCAATTACAACTTCATCCGGAACCAACTGTCCTTTATCGATAAAATTTTTTGCTTCAATACCAAGGGGTGTGTGCAAAGCCATTTCATTCCGCAACAAGTCACCTGTTGAAAGATGCTTCAAACCATATTTAGTAATTAGGTTTAAACTTTGTGTGCCTTTTCCGCTTCCTGGCGGCCCAAATAAAATAATATTGAACATGTTACTTGCCAACCTTAGTGGCAAATATAATTAACAGAGGTTAAAAATTAACATCTTTCATTAATCAAAAAAGAATCTATGTTTAACAAACATTCGTAACTTTTAGTTGTTATGACAAGAATGAATGGTTTCAGATATTTTTTCTACATTACTCATTCTATCTTGTAGTCATCACTGTAAAAATTTTTTATGAATAATGATAATGCAAACAATAACATTTATTCAAAAACAGATACAAATAAAATTGCATTGAGTAATGAAGAGTGGAAGAAAAAATTATCGCCGGAAGTTTATCATATTGCCAGGGAAAAAGGTACAGAAAGACCGTGGAGCAGCAAGTATGAAGATTTAAATGAAATAGGAACTTATTATTGTGCAGTTTGCGGTAATGCATTATTTGAAAGCGATACAAAATTTGAAAGCGGTTGCGGTTGGCCAAGTTTTTACAAGCCTATTTCTAAAAGTTCAATCATTTATGCAAACGATACAAGCCATGGCATGAAACGCACAGAAGTTATGTGCGGCAGATGTGGTTCGCATTTAGGGCATGTGTTTGAAGACGGACCACCACCAACAGGTTTGCGTTATTGCATTAATGGCGTTGTGCTTGATTTTGAGAAAGCAAAAGAAGCAGAAGAAAAATATAATAAAGGGGAAAATAAACCTGGCGACTTTGATGCTGATAACTAAAGATCATCATACTCATAAATACTATCTAAGGTTGCATCAGGCGGCATATTGAATATGGTTTTAATGATGCCATCTTTTAAACCATAAACCCATCCATGTAATACTGGACCATTGTTATATTTCCATGCACGCTGAATAATTGATGTTTTTGCAAGCCGGAGCACTTGTTCTTTTACATTTAACTCAACAAGTCTGTCAGTACGCGCTTCTTCATCATTAATAGCGTTTAATTCATCTTTATATAAACTATAAACATCTTTTATATTGCGCAGCCACATATTTAAAACAAATTTGTAATCATGTTTAGTCATAGCTGCTTTTACACCACCACAGCCATAATGGCCGCAAACAATTACGTGTTCAACTTTTAAATGATTTACTGCATAGTCAAGCACACTTAAAAGATTTACATCAGTATGTATAACAAGGTTGGCAATGTTACGGTGCACGAAGATTTCGCCGGGTTGTGTGCCTGTAATTTTATCTGCGGGCACCCGGCTGTCGCTGCAACCAATCCATAAAAACTTAGGTGTTTGCAATTTTGCAAGCCGCTTAAAATAATCAGCATCATTCTGCACCATTTCATGCGCCCATGCTTTATTATCCTGCAATAATTTTTCGTAAGCCATTATTAAAAATTTTTTCGAATCTAACTTTCCTGCATTGCAAGAATAGTGTGAAGCTTAATTACTGACTCTTCTCTTCCACAAAGATCTGCAAGAGTCATTTTATCTAATACCTGATCAAGTGTAAACTGGATAATTTTCCAGAGCGATCTCGCAGAACAATCAACTGAATTAGTGCAAAGATTCAAAGCACCAATATGCGATGCACAAAACGCTGCATCGAACAATGCACCACCAAGTGTTTTTAAAACCTGGTTGATGTTAATTTCAGATGTTGGTCTTGATAAAACATAACCACCTTTTTGTCCCGGTGTACTTTTTACAAAACCACCTAACCGCAACTGCCTTGTAAGTTTAGCAACATAATGCGGCGTTAAACCTTCCGCTTCACTTATTTGCGGAATACTTAAACCGGTTTTTTCATCACCACATCTTGCAATGCGAATGAGAATGCGGATGCCATATTCTTCCTGTGCGGTTATCTTCATAATTCAAGTTGATTTGTTGACTAAGTTGATTAGTTGAAATATTACTTATCAACTAATCAACCCTTCAACTTATAAACTATTGTTGTTGCTGTTCTACAGACATCGGGTCAACATCATAAGTCTTAATAAAGTATTGTCTTAATTCTTCAACCGATGCATCATCGTTATGTTTAGTACAAACTTTTTCATACTCCTGCATTAATGCATCAGCAATATCACCGGCTGCACTTCTTTCAATTTGATAACGGTGTAAGATGAAAACCAACTCACCATCTTTAAACAAAGAAATTGTTGGAGAACTTGGCGTAATACCCGGCAAGTATTTTAAACGGAAATGATTCACCGCATCTTTTTCCATACCTGCAAAAATGGTCAGCTTTTCGTCAGGAACAACTTTGCTAAACAACGAAAGCAAAGCGCCTGGTCTTGCCACTCTTGCGCCGCAACCACACACCGAATTCAATACAACCATTTTAATTTTACCATCTGTTACGCTCAACGCATTATCTACATCTTCTGCAGAAAGCAATTGAGTAAAACCATTATCTGTAAGTTCTTTACGAAATGGTGCGGCAATTTGCTCAGGATATGTTGGTCCATTATTGCCCATCAAACTATCTACGCTTATTTGTGCCATGTTTATTTAATTAAGAATTTATAATTAACAATTAAAAATTTATTTCTACATAAAACCCAATTCCAGTGCTGCTGCTTCACTCATCATACTTTTATCCCATGCCGGTGTCCATGTTACAGAAACATGCACATCATTCACACCTTCAATCTCTCTCAGTTTCTGATCCACTTCAACCGGGATTGTTTGTGCTGCCGGGCAACTCGGTGCCGTTAACGTCATTGTTATTTGCACGTTGTTGATTGGCAATATGTCAACGTTATAAATCAAACCCAAATCATAAATGTTCACCGGAATTTCGGGATCATAAATGGTTTGTAATTTTTCTATTACTTTTTCTTTAAGCTCTTCTTCATTCATCATTTCATTTGAACTATTGGTCTGACGCTTTAAAAGCGTCTGACCAGTTATAATTGCGCTTTCGTTTTATAAGCCAAAGCATCTCTCTTCATTCTTTCAACCATTGATAAAAAACCGTTGCTTCTTCTTTGCGTAATAAAACTATTTAATTGAACTCTGGTCATAAAATCATTTAAATCGAATTTTATTACTTCATCAAAACTGTGATTTGATAAAATTCTGATAAGTATGCTTATTAAGCCTTTAGTTATGTCAGAATCGCTATCTGCTTCAAAAAAAATTTTATCACCTTCTGCATGACTAACTAACCAAACCTGGCTTTGACAACCTCTAATTTTGTTTTCGTCAACTTTATATTTTTCATCCAAAGGATTAAGCTTATCTCCTAAATCCATTAAATAAAAATTCTTATCATTTGCCGATTCAAACAAAGTGAAGTCTTCAATAATCTGCTGTTCTACATCTTCAATGTTTGCTATTTCGCTCATCTTTTTCTTTTTAGAATTTTTTCAAGTGATGATACAAGTTCATCAACTTCTTCTTTTGTATTATACATAGCAAATGAAGCCCGGATTGTACCCGGAATTCCAAATCGATTCATTAATGGTTGGCAACAATGATGACCAGTTCTAACGGCTATACCAAAACCATCTAACAACAAACCAATATCATAAGCTGACCAACCTTCCACTATAAACGAAACAACACTTGTTTTATGTTTTGCCGTTCCAATCAAACGCACACCATCAATCTTACTCAACTTATCCATCGCATATTTTGTAAGCATTTCTTCATGTGCACGAATATTTTCTTTGCCAACTTCATTTACAAAATCAAGTGCTGCTTTAAAGGCAACCGTGTCTGCAATGTTTGGCGTGCCTGCTTCAAACTTATATGGTAAATCGTTGTAAGTAGTTTTATCAAATGTTACCTCTTTTATCATCTCGCCACCGCCCATGTACGGCGGCATTTCTTCCAGCAATTCTTTCTTGCCATACAAAACACCAACACCTGTTGGTCCGTAAATTTTATGGCTTGATATAACGAAGAAATCACAATCCATATCCTGCACATCAATATTTAAATGAACAGAAGATTGTGCGCCATCAACCAATACAATAATATTATGCTGATGTGCGATTTCAATTATCTCTTTTACAGGATTGATTGTTCCGAGCGAGTTTGATGCATGAACAATAGAAACAATTTTTGTTTTTGGTGTGATGAGTTTTTTAAATTCATCCATTATTAATTCACCATTATCATCAACCGGAATTACTTTCAGCTTCGCTTTTTTTTCCAGACACAACATTTGCCACGGAACAATATTAGAATGATGCTCCATGCCTGAGATAATGATCTCATCACCTTCTTTAATATTTTGTCTGCCCCATGTTGCAGCAACAAGATTTATTCCTTCAGTAACGCCGCGTGTAAAGATTATCTCTTCACGATATTTTGCATTGATGAATTCTTTTACAGTATCACGTGTAGCTTCAAATGCAGCCGTTGCTTCTTCTGCCAATGAATGAATGCCGCGATGAATATTTGCGTTGAATTGTTCGTAATAGTTCACCAACGCATCAATAACTACTTTTGGTTTTTGAGCCGTTGCCGCGTTATCAAAATACACCAAATTCTTTCCTTTTACTTTTCTTTCAAGTACAGGAAATTCTTTGCGTATTGTTGCAACATTAAATGGTTTTATATCTGTATCTGTAGAAATCATTTTGTATGTTTTGCTTCTCACTTTTCACCTCTCACATTTCACTTATATTCAAACGCTCATCTATTTTTTGTTCGAGATAATTCCGCAATTTTTCAGGCTTCACCTGTTCTAAAATGTCTGTTGCAAACGCATGCAACAACAAAGCCTTCGCCTGTTTTTCACCAATGCCTCTCGCACGCAAATAAAACATGGCATCTTCATCCAACTGACCAATTGTACAACCATGCGAACACTTTACATCATCAGCGAAAATTTCCAATTGCGGTTTTGTATTTACAGACGCGTTATCACTCAACAATACATTTTTATTGGATTGATAAGCGTTCGTTTTTTGTGCATCTTGACGAACAAAAATCTTACCGTTAAAAACCCCTGTAGAATTACCATCCATAATGCCTTTGTACAATTCATTGCTGAAGCAATTCGGCATCACATTATCAACGATGCTGTGATTATCAACATGCGTTTTGCCATTCACCATGTACAAGCCATATAAATGTCCTTCATTGTTGCTGGCTTCCAGAATCATATTGATATTATTGCGAATCGTTCCGCCATTCAACGTAATCGTTACACAATGTGTAAAACATTTGCCAACCTGTTGCACATGCGTTGTGCCTACATGATGACAATTTTCATTTTCATCCTGCACTTTATAATATTCAAGTCTTGCATTTTCATGCACAGCAATCTCAATTACTTCATTGGTAAAACTTTCATTTGAGCCATTGTTTTTATACAATTCAACCAATTGCACCTGTGCATTTTCTTCAACTATAAATAAGCTTCTTGGCTGCACAAAAACATTGTCGTTAGTTGTATCAGTTAAATGATAAATGAAGATGGGTTGTTCAACAACTTTATTCCTTTTAATCAGAAAAAACAAACCATTTGCAGTAAACGCCGCATTCAAAGCATTCATACCATCTTTCATGTATTTGCTGCTTTGATTTAAATGTTGCTGCACATAATTTTTATATTCACTTTCCGCAGCTTCATGTAAATTCAAAACAACCAATGCATCGTTTGTAAAGGTTGAAATCTCTTTTACAAAAACACCGTTCACAAAAAATAATTCTGCAGCAAATTCTGTTTGCAAACGCACATTGTTCAACGTTTCTTTTGTTGGAATAACAGCCGTTGTGTGAACTGCAAAATTCTTGTTTGTTAAACCAGTTAATCTTGTGTATTTCCACTCTTCATTGCGTGAAGTTGGAATGCCCGATTTATTATATAATTCAAATGCCTTCGCACGAATCGAACCCAGCAAACCATTACCGGCAACTGCATTCAGTTCGTTGTATTTATCCTGTATCGTTTCAACTAAACTCATAATTAAACTTCTTCTGTTACTTCCTGTTTAATGAAATCGTAACCTTTTTCTTCCAATTCCAACGCCAACTCTTTACCACCAGATTTTACAATTCTTCCTTTATATAATACATGTACAAAATCAGGAACGATATAATCCAGCAAACGTTGATAGTGGGTAATTAGCAGCACTGCATTATCTTTTCTCTTTAAAGTATTTACACCATCTGCAACAATACGCAATGCATCAATATCCAGCCCGCTGTCTGTTTCATCTAAAATTGCCAGCTTAGGTTCAAGCATTGCCATTTGAAAAATTTCATTGCGCTTCTTTTCACCACCACTAAATCCTTCATTTAAAGAACGGCTTAAAAGCGATTGGTCAATCTTCACCAGTTTCATTCTTTCTTTCATCAACTTTAAAAAAGAAACTGCATCCAAAGCATCTTGTCCGCGATGTTTGCGTACTTCATTCACTGCTGTTTTTATAAAGTTGGTAGTGCTTACACCGGGAATTTCAACGGGGTATTGAAAAGCCAAAAACAAGCCTTCTCTTGCTCTTTCTTCAGGCGACATTTCCAATAAATCAACGCCCTCAAATTCAACGGTGCCATCAGTAACATCATAATCACTCCTGCCAGCTAATACTGACGCTAAAGTGCTTTTACCGGAACCATTCGGTCCCATAATCGCATGCACTTCGCCTGCGTTGATCTGCAGATCAATTCCATTTAAAATCTTCTTGTCTTCTATTTGTGCGTGTAAATTGTGAATCGTTAACATGAAAAGTTATAAGTATTAAGTTCTAAGTAATAAGTTTATCCAACCGAGCCTTCCAAACTAATTGCTAAAAGCTTTTGCGCTTCTACGGCAAATTCCATAGGCAACTGGTTCATCACTTCTTTTGCAAAACCATTAATGATTAATGCAACCGCCGTTTCTGTATCAATGCCGCGTTGATTGCAATAAAA
>JBEHXR010000021.1:0-22581 GCA_048498595.1 Bacteroidota bacterium | reverse complement strand
CTGCCACGCTTGCAAGCCATCCAAACAATTCTAAGCTTCCAAGTAAAAACCCTTTATTCCATCCGCGCCAAACAGCAAGAAGTATAATAACAATTAAAAGTACATCCACCCAATTCATTGTTCTTCAAAAGCAAAAATTGTACTGAATAAAAAAGCCTTCGCTAAAAAGCAAAGGCTTTATCAAAGAGAAACACAAAACGTTATTTGCTTTTATTGCCTGTATTCCAATCTACATCATTTAGTTTTTCGTCACCAATGCGTGTATTTTTCAAATTTTCTTCGTTTTTTTCAGGTGTACCGTCACCCATTGAAGATCTTCTTTGCTGATCGGACTGATTTTTTATATTCTCTGTATTTAAATTTTCTGAAGATTGGTTTTTACCAGTTTTACTTTCTTCATTTTTGTTTGATGCGGGCTGGCTGCCACTTGTTCCCTGCCAGGATTTCTCGGTTTGGGCAGAGCCGGCTTCGCTGCTCATACCTGTTCCTTTATTAGTTTTATAATTTGAAGTGTTCGATTGTGATGAACCATACATTTTATCATTACCGGTGTTTCGACTCATCTCGCTCATTTTATTTTTTTCATTGCTGCTTTCGTTAACATCCTGTTCAGGACTTTGATTTTTCATCTTGTTCATGTCGGATGGATTGTTTGTTTTCATATAAAATATTTTATGATTAACAATACCATTAAAGCACAAATAACAAGCCACTATCATTCAAAATGCCGAACATTAACTGCACGTGCAACAAGAGATTTAATTGTTGCGGCACTTCCTCAAATTCTTAACAAGCGTTCGCTTATTTTTGCAGCCTTTGTAAGATGATGAAAGAGTTTAAGCGATATTTAATTACTGCGGCTTTGCCTTACGCCAATGGTCCGGTGCATATTGGTCATTTGGCAGGATGTTATTTGCCTGCTGATATTTATGTTCGATATTTAAGAGCGCAAAAAAGAGATGTAAAATTTGTTGGCGGAAGTGATGAACACGGTGTTCCCATCACTATTCGCGCAATGAAAGAAAATACAACGCCGCAAGCCATAGTTGATAAATACCATGCGATCATTAAAAAAAGCATGGAGCAAATGGGAATTTCGTTTGATATTTATTCACGAACATCCAATCAAATTCATCATAAAACTTCGCAGGATTTTTTTCTGAATTTATACAACAAGGGTTTGTTTGAAGAAAAAGAAAGTGAACAATATTTTGATGAGAAAGCAAATGTTTTTTTAGCTGACAGATATATTATCGGTACATGCCCCGTTTGCGGAAATCCGAATGCGTACGGTGATCAATGCGAACGCTGTGGCTCTTCTTTAAGTCCGGATATGTTGATCAATCCGCGCAGTGCTTTAAGTGATGCAACACCCATCAAGAAAAAAACAAAACACTGGTATTTTCCTTTACAGCATTATGAATCGTTTTTAAAGCAATGGATTTTAGAAGAGCATAAAGATTGGAAGAATAATGTGTATGGACAATGCAAGAGTTGGTTGGATAACGGTTTGCAATCAAGAGCAATGACACGCGACAGCAATTGGGGAATTAAAGTTCCGTTGCCGGATGCTGAAGGAAAGGTTTTATATGTTTGGTTTGATGCGCCGATTGGTTACATCAGTGCAACAAAAGAATTATTGGATAACTGGAAAGATTACTGGTATCAAAAGGATACGAAGCTTGTTCATTTTATCGGAAAAGATAACATCGTTTTTCATTGCATTATTTTCCCTGCCATGTTGCATGCACATGGAGATTTTGTGTTGCCTGAAAATGTTCCTGCGAATGAATTTTTAAATATTGAAGGCGAGAAAGTTTCCACTTCGCGCAACTGGGCAGTTTGGGTGGATGAATATGTAAAAGATTTTCCGGGTTGCGAAGATGTGTTGCGTTATGTGCTTTGCAGTAATGCGCCGGAAACAAAAGACAATGATTTTACATGGAAAGATTTCCAGGACAAAAATAACAGTGAGCTGGCAAGCATTTTTGGAAATTTTGTAAACCGCACATTTGTGCTGATGCATAAATTATGTAATGGAAAAGTTCCAAAGCTGCATGAAGATGTGATAGATGATTTAGATAGAAAATTGATAGCAGATATCAAAGAAGCAAAAACAAAAGTTGAAAAAGCAATTGAAGAGTTTAAGTTTCGCGAAGCCTTATTTGAAGTGATTGATTTAAGCCGCAAAGGCAATAAATACATGCAGGAAAAAGAGCCGTGGAAAAAAGCCTCCCCCGGCCTCTCCGGTGGAGGGGAGACAGATCCACACGCTCAGAAGTTAATAGATAATTGCCTGCATTTATGTTTACAGCTTACGGCAAATCTTGCAATATTGATTAATCCATTTCTTCCATTTACTGCAAAGAAAATGTTGCATATGATGAAAGTGGTTGATAAAATTTTGGATTGGGAAAATGCCGGTTCAATAAAATTATTGAGTATTGGTTACAGTTTGCGTGCGCCGGAAATTTTGTTCAGAAAAATTGAAGACAAAGAAATAGAAGCACAAATTCAAAAACTAAAAAGCGGAACCCCTAAATCCCTAAAGGGACTTGAGGAAAAAACGTCAAATTCAAAAATGAATGAAGTTAAAAATTCCCCTTCAGGGGATGGGGGCAAAGCTCAAATTCAATACGACGATTTTGCAAGGCTTGATTTGCGGGTTGGTAAAATTCTTTCCGCAGAAAAAGTTGAAAAAGCAGATAAACTTTTAAAGCTTGAAATTGATTTAGGTTTTGAAAAACGTACCATTGTTTCAGGCATTGCGTTACATTTTAAACCGGAAGAAATTGTTGGGAAACAGGTTGTAGTTGTTGCTAATCTTGCACCGCGAAAAATGCGTGGCATTGAAAGTAATGGAATGATTTTAATGGCTGAAAATGCAGCAGGCAAACTAATTTTTGTAAATCCTGATGAAGATACAGATGCAGGAAGCGGTGTAAGTTAATGTTGCAGACCTAACAGGTTTTTAAAACCTGTTAGGTCTTTTGTTTTGGCAGTTTAATATTCATCTTTGCAATAATTCTTTCATCATTCACAAGATGTTTTGCCTTTTTGTTGCGCATGAATTAAAATTTGTGCGTTTTACCTCATCATAAATGAAACATGTTTTTATCTTTTCTTTGCTTGCCTCAATTCTAAAATACTGCGACAGCACAACTGCTTTATTCTTTATGCTCACTTTTTTTAGCAGCAAACATGTAGCCCAACCTAATTCCAAAATAATGAATATGATCTTTTTCATCTGAAGCAGGAGAAATATTAGTTACTCCGAAATTGTAATTTGCAGCTAAATAAAATCCACCACTGAATTGGTAACCGGCTATTGCATTAATGCCGGCATCGAAACCTTTGTAATCGTCTGCAGTTTCATCGCCACCAAATTTTAATTTTCCACTTTCGTCGTCACCCATGCCTGTTATTTTATATCTTCCTGACAGCGCTATATTAAGTGCCGGACCGGCGCCAATAAAAAATTTCCCTTTAGCAGAATGCGTATGGTAAACAAAGTTTAGTGGCAATTCAAGGTAATTGATAGTCGTTTTATATTTAAAATCTTCATCCGGCACACTCAGGTCGCCGCCTTTTTGTGCAAAATTTAATTCAGGACGAAAACTGAAATCTTTTCCCATGCTCATTGATTCAGTAACTCCCACAGTAAATCCAACATGCGTGTCGGATGTTAATGTAATACCATCTGCTTTTGCTTTGATGCCGGAAAAAGTTGCACCTGCAGAAATACCGAAAGCGTTTTGCGCCTTGGAATAATTCATCCATAAAATTAAACTGATGAGTAAGTAGATAATCTTTTTCATAATAATTAATTTAATGATTAAAGAATTTTTTTGTAAACATATCTCTGAGAAAGTGTTGTTATCAATATGCAGTTGATAACTGGGCTGGATGAATTTATACTTTGCAGTTACTTGTTTGTGGTTTTATAATCATAAATACAAAAACTATAAATCCAGTTTTATACCTATGGAACAAATTCTTCCTTTTATGAATGACGTATTGGGCAAAGCCTGGTTATTTTCTAATAGCAGTGCTGCTTTTTTCTTATTATGCTTTGCGATAAATGCCAAAGGAATGCCTGCGGCGATTGCACACCCGCCTGTTATTGTCCAGGCACTTCCGTCTGAATAATTTTTATGAGATGACCAGTCACCAAATCCTCTTAAAGAAAGACCTGCGCCTATACCAACAAGCGTTAAACCACCAATCACTAAAACCGTGCTTAGTGTTTTTTGTGATTTGCTCTGAGCAAGAAGCTGCTTTGCAAGTTGAGCGTTTGAAGCCTGTAGTTGCGCTTGTTGTGCGAATGACGCAATACAAACCAGTATTAAACATGTTGTTGTAGTTATAATCTTTTTCATGATTATTAATTTTAAACGATTTAGAATCATGTTTTGATTTTACACCAAGCTATTGTGTAATGCATCACAAGTCAATTCGCATTTAACAGTTATCAGTCTGCGTTTAATACATGTACAGTTTAGGGCGATAACAAAACTTGATTATTGATAATTTTTAATGGCTATAATTACTGCGAACACTGTTGCAATGGCTTGTTGCAAAGGCTTATTAATATCATTACGAATTCGCATTTCTGGATGTTTTTTTCGAAAGGAAAGCGTTGCCAGGCTTTCATTGTTCGCCTCAACATCAATTATTCCTGCCGACGAATTTTGTATATCAAAAGAATCAATTTCGTTTTTCAGCACGCCACCGGAAAGAATTGGAACAGGCAAAAAAGTAAATGAAACCTGTGTTTGAAAATTGAATAAGTCTTTGATAAAAAAACGCCATCTATAATTATAATTATCTAAAACAACTTCTCCTGCAATGTTCCTGTTTTTATCAAGAACTTCATCCTTGCCCCCATCATCTTTACTAATCACTTTACCCAAATAAGTTTGTTTTTTTTCATGCGTAGTGGTTTCAACGGCAAAGCCTGCTTTCATCGTATCTGTTCCGTCGGCAAGTATAATTTCATAAAACTTTGTTTTTTCAATCACCATTATTTTGCTGTAATCAACATCAAAACCCTCATCTGAAATATCTATACTTTCATAAGAGCTGTCTTTTCTCTTTCTTTTGAAACCCGCTGAATCAATCTTTGAAATGTCAACTGTTGTGTAAGAACCAAATGAAGGTTTTGCTAAACCAAATAAACCTTTGTTTTGTTTAACAGCCCATGTTTCTGTTTTACTAAAGAGCGAATCATTATTTGCCTGACTAAGACTAAAACAAGCACCATGCAAAAAACAAACTGCCATGCACAACTTAAATAACTTATAATGTGCTTTTCTCATGCAAAGCGCTTTAAATACATACAAAGGAAACTTAAGTGCAATGCAATCGTTTTTGTTTTCATTACCGAATTTACCTTTTTAGAATCACTTTTTTCTGAAACAACTTCGTGATCAGTTTCAGCAAGTAATTGAGATTAAAATATGTATGTGAACATAAACCAAAAGCCGCCTTATATTATTACAAGGCGACTTTGATAAATTGATCATCATGCTTTATTACTAAACATTCAGAAACTTTCTGAGTTTAATCTTATTCCTTTAAAAGCTTCATCATTTTGCTGTCTGTACCATTTTTTACAATCACGATATACATGCCTGCGCTTAATTTTTCCACCGGTAAATTTATTTGCGCGCGATTTACATAACTGTTTTGCCAAATTATTTTACCAGACATATCGGTAACTGAAACAGCAACATTTTTTACATCTCCTTTGATTTGCAAACTTGCTATGCTGTGAGCCGGGTTCGGAAATAACGTTACATCAAAACCGACATTTATTTTTTTAATAGACATGTCAGCAGCGCTTACACTTTCAGCGGCAAATGTTGCTGCATGCGCATCACCTTCATACAATTCCTCACCGTATTGAGTAGAGTAACCGCCGAAGAAAAGTTTATTACCTGCAGGCGTTAAATGTGATATATCGGAGAGACCATTTACTACCGCATCGTTTACCTGGTTAGTATTAGCTTCTGTGCCGTCTGAAGACCAAAGCGTTTTGGGAAAAGTTGTTTCATTTATAAAATATAATTTACCACCGGCACTGCAAAGATTATAAAGGAAGCTGCCATAGCCGGGCGATATGTCTTTAGTCATTGTAGTCCCCTTTGCTGTTCCGTTTGTTGACCAGAGTTCGTTGCCATGCACGCCATCATCTGCCGTAAAAAACAATCGGCCGTTAACATCAGTTAAGTTAGACGGATTGGAACTGCTATATGGATTGATATCTTTTACCAGTTTAATTTCTGTTCCGTTACTCACCCATAATTCAGCGCCATAATAATTAAAATCTGTGGCAGTAAAATACAATAGATCATGTGATATACAGAAAACCGGAGATACCGGATCAACAAAATTCTCATTGTAATAAGCTGGCGTAATATTTTTCAGTTTTTTAGTTCCGTTTTCAGTGCCATCACTTTTCCATAATGCATTATTCAAACCAAAACCATCATACGCACCAAAATAAATGTGTTCCTTGTAAGCAAATAAACTGTATGGATAAGAACCATTAACGCCAGGGTTAATATCTTTTACCAGCATTGTTCCTGCAACGGTGCCATCGCTTTTCCATAACTCGTAGCCATGATCGAAATCTCCCGCAACAAAGTAGCCGGTATTGCCGATGGTAACTACATAATCATTATAATAAAGAGATGCGTTGAGCATTGTGCCGCTTGCATCTGTTCCATCGCTGTGCCAAAGCTCGTAGCCGCCCGTATTTTTATTACCGAGTATATAAAATATTCCGCCATTATCCGTAGCTATAAAATTCACAACATAATAAATACTTCTGTCAATATATGCGACTACTCTTTGCAAACCGGCAGATGTTCCATTCGTTTTATAAATGGCAGTGTTTGTGGCATCATCGGCAATAAAATAGCTAACATCATTTTTAAATTGAAAGGCATTAGGGTAAGACCAATTTGAGCCAGCCCAAATATCATTCAACAATACAGTACCTGCTTTACTGCCATCAGATTTATATAATTCACCGCCCAGATCAGGAGTATATGCATTGAAGACTACAGCATTCCCTATAGTGCCTACGCCTTTGTATTGAAAACCTGCGTCGGAGCCATCATCATTTAAATTAATATCCTGCACTAATGCAGTTCCTGCATCAGTTCCATCAGATGAATACAATTCAGTTCCGTGATCGTTATCTGTTGCTTTAAATAATAATTTGCTGTTACAAAAAGTAAGATCTTCAGGATAAGAGCTTCCGCTGCCGGGTATAATATCTTTTACACGCACTGTTCCGGCGTCTGAGCCATCGGTTTTCCATAACTCATTTCCATAAGCATCATCATGTTCAACAAAATATAAAGTACCGTTGCTGTTATAATAGTTGTAAGTAATTGCGCCGGCATCAAAAACTTTTACAGCTTGCGTATTACCAGGTTTCCCTTTTGAACTCCACAATTCATCGTGCGCATAACCAACGTTGCTTATCACTTTAAAATAAAGCGTGTTATTCGCTACGCGCATTTCGCCCGGATAAATATAATCCACATCAGAACCGGGTGTAAGGTCTTTCACCAATGCAATACCATTGCTGTTTGCCGCATTGTATTTATATAAACCATCTCCATCAGCATAAGTATAACCGGCTAAATACAGCACATTATTTAAAACAGGAAAAGGGGTGTACGAAGCATCACTTACACCATCTGCCTGAAGATAAACATCATTAAAGCCGGTTGCGTAATGCGTGCCGTCATACGTACCATCAGATTCCCACAGCCTGCGTCCGGTTCCATCATTGCCGGCGAAATATAGTTTGTTGTTATAAGCTGTTAGTTGCGTGGGAACGTCTGCATTATAATTATAATAGCCGATGTCTTTTACAACATAAGTGCCGGCATCTGTACCATCACTTTTAAAAAGTTGATAACCGGAAGTCCATGTATAAGCAATAAAATAAGCGATGCCATTTACTGATGTTAACTCAAAAATATTACCGGAACCGAGACCTGATTGTTGTATGTCTTTCACCATAACAGTGCCCGCATCTGTGCCGTCTGTTTTCCATAGTTGATTATTGGTACTGCCGATAGAGGCAGTAAAAAACACAGTGCCATTTACATTAACAAATTGATTGGGACTGCAATAATCTAATCCAGTATAAGGCGCCTTTAGTAAATGTGTGCCCGATTCAGTTCCGTCCGAAACCCAAACTGAAACACCATTATCCGGGCTGTTGGCAGAAAAGTATAGTAGCCCATTGGCCGCAATTATACCTGTTACATCAGAGCTTTGGTTGCCTGGATAAATATCTTTCACAAGGTAAGTACCTGCAGCAGTGCCATCACTTCGCCAAAGTTCATATCCGTGTATGCCATCGTCTGCCTCAAAATAGCTTACCTTTTTTAGCACGGCAAAATTGGCAAATGCATTAGCAGCATAATTAGTAGGATAACTTCCCAGCGTTGCCGAATTAATGTTTTTAGTAAGATGAAAACCGGAAGGCGCATGTTTTATATTTATTGTACCCGGCAATATTCCCACACTATTATGCGAGTGAGATGAGATGTTTTGCGCACTGCTTCCGGGCATTGTTACAACAAATTGTTTTAATGCTGTATCAAAAAAAGTATAAGGCAAATTCACGTGTTTTTTGTCATACATTTTTTCAACGACTGCATCTCGTTCACTTAACGATGGCGCCGGCAGTTTTTTACCAAAAGGTATTTGAGCGGCAGTGTTTGGCTTGGGATAAAAGGGCGTTTGTGCGTATAACCGCAAACCCGCATATAAAAATGCCGCTATTGTTAGAGATAAAATTTTTGATTTCATAATTATGATTTTGCAATGATGAAATATTTTAGGCAAGCTATTTCTCAACGAAAGAAAAGGCAACAGCTACTTAACAGTATGTTCGTTTGGCTTTATAACTTACCAGGAATAGCTTGTGCATCTTATAATCATAAACTGCTCTGTAGTGGATGGGTAACCAGCAGTGTGTTGATTTTTACGCTCTAAAAAATATAAATCCTTTAAGCTTAAATTTTGACCAACTGCATTTCAAAACAATTATTCAACGGCGGAAATAATGGCGGAAGCCTTATCTACATCAAGCGATACCAAATAATAATAAGCCTGCTTAAGCTGAGATTCAATATTCTTATTGCTTTTATATTTCACCCGCAAAGAATACCATTTATATATCAATTGCAGTTCTGTTGTTGTATAAGTAACCCCTGTATAATGTTGAATTGTTTCTAAAAAATCGAATTGAAATTCATTAGTAGGTTCAATCATTGTACCTTCTCCAAAATCATTCCATGTAATTAACTGCATGTAGGGCAGATTGCTGTTTTTTGCAAGATCAAGTGTTGCCTGTAATGTGGCTGCTCCGTTATGATCAATAGTAAACAAATTATTGCCCCATCCACCTTGAGCATAAAAATCTTTAAAGCCTGGATATGCACATGCAAAAGCTGTTTGCAAATTGGGAGCCCGATAATTATAATAATTTTGCAAGCCGGAAAGATAATCTGAGTATACCCAGGAAAATTCGCCACTTCCTGCACTTCCTGTAACATCACCCTGGTACCATAATGACAGCAGAGTTGGTTGTTGAGAAAGAGCAGAAAACGTGCGCAACCATTCATCTTCCGTTTTCATTACTTGTGGACCAAAACAAATCACCAGTGGTTTGTTGTTTATTCTGATATAATAACTGCTGTCAAAATAATTTTCCTGCAAATAAGTAAAATCCTGTTGTGCAGCAGGTACAGTATCGATTCCTGCAATTGCTTTTACATTTTTGAGTGTTGCATCTTCATAGCACACGGCAAATTGTAACCCTGCTGTTGGTATATGATTAAAGAGCGAATCGGTATTTCTTTTTATAAGGGGATAATCATAAACATTATGTGTGCCGTACCAGTCAACAATTACACCGTCAATACCCGCATATTTCATTAATAAAGTATGGTAATCTATTACATCAGGATCTGAACTTGCATAAGGCCCTATCAACGGATAAAACCAGGATGCGATTTGCCTTTTACCATTTGAAATAATATCAGGGTTTTCGTTTGCCATCGTCCAATGTGAGCCCCATTTGCCATCTGGTGAAGTGGCTGGCGTTTCAAACCATGGCATATAATGAACATAAACTTTTTGTGTATTTGTTTTGGTTACCGGTTTTGGAGGTAATACAGTTATTGATATAGAACTATCACCACCTCCCCCGGTTGAAGGAGGCACACTGTTTTTCTTGCATGCAAAAAGAACCGTTGCAGTATAAATAAAAACTAAAGCTGATCTTTTCATCATAGTTTTTATACATAAAACTAAAATTGTAATCCCTCAAAAGAATTATTAAATTTATAAATGATTAATATCATTTGATAGTTTATTCACTTTGATTAACAGCTTGGCACTCGCTTTCAGGATATAAACCAATAAAGGCAATTTATTAAACCAAACAGGTAGCTTATCGTTACTGCTATCGTGAGAGCTTACCTGTATTTTAAATTTAATAAATGAATTTTTGCTCACAGAACAAACAAGGTCTTTATTTCTTAAGACTGATGTTGGTGATATTTATTGCTTGCGCCTGTTCTTCCATCTGCGCGCAACAAAACAAAATAGACAGTTTAAAAAATCTTATTGCAAAATCAAAAACTGATACTGGGAAAATTGATCTATATGAAAAATTAGGTGATGCATATCGCAATGCTAAAAAAATGGATTCGTGCATTTCATCTTTTGAGCTTGCGCTGGCAATAAATGAGAAAAATAATTACTCCCTGCAACATCAATGCTGGGATATGGCAGCGCTTGATTATATATTATATGAGATGGGTAACTATACCGAATCATTGAAGTACGCATTTAACCATTTAGCACTAAGCAAAAAAATAAATGATACAGCGCAGATCGGCGGAGCATACCTTGTCTTCGGACACGATTATAGAGAATTAGGAGAATACAGATTATCACTCGACAATTATTTTAAGGCATATCATTTTTGGGAAATTTTTCATAAGGGCAGACATGAGCCACCAGATAACACTTTCACAATTCTGTGTATAAGTCAAGTGTATCTAAAAATGAATAAAATAGATTCTTCTATAGCATATGCACACCAGGGCTATAAATTGGGAAAAGAAGCTTCGAATGGTAGGTACATCCTTCTTTCTGAAAGATTATTAGGAGATATCAATTCGGCAAAAGGCAATGAAGAAGCGGCTTTAAATTATTACAGACAATATATTCCCGATTTTGTAAAATATAAAGAGAGGAACAGAGACTTAGGTTTTGTTCTTAACAGCATAGCAGGCATATTTAATAAACGGGGACAATATGATTCAGCAATTTTTTATGCTAAAAGATCACTTTTAAACGCACAACAATATCACGACCAGGAAAATATTTACACCGCATCAAAAATGCTTTCTGAGTTGTACCAGTCAAAAGATAATGATGTAAATAATCGTCATGTACAACAGCCGTCAGATACCGCCGACATTTTCGCGAACGATAAAAAATGGGTGGCGGGCGGTATCATTATAGATAAAAAAGAAGTTTATAAAAATATTGATAGCTTAAGAAGATTGCTAAAAGCTGCAAATGATGACAGTATAAAATCACAGATATTGAAAGAGCTGGGAGATCAATATACGCAGATCAATGAATATGATTTAGGAATACATTGTGTACAACGATCATTGGAACTACTTCAAAAGAATAAACATGCAGTAACAGCAGAATTAGACAGGCTAAAGTTTTTAAATTACAACACCTACATTACCGGAAATTATTTATTGTCCATCCAATATTCGCTGCAAATCGTAGAAATCTGTAAAAGAATAAATGATCCAAATGAAAGTGCCTTCACTTTGGCGCTTATCGGAACCAATTATGAAGGCTTAGGAGATTATAGAAAGGCGATCGATTATTTATTGCTGGGAAAAAAAGCGTTAGAAAGATATGAATCCGGACATTGGGCAATACAAAACCTTGCAGAAGTTTATTTAAAAATGCATATGCTGGACTCGGCTTTGTATTACAACCAGAAAGCTTACTACATCGCAGATACCGGGCATAACCAACAGTACATGAAGGATTTTGCGATTCGCATTTTCGCATTTATATATGCCGAACGTGGAGATGATGAATTAGCCTTCAAATATTTCAGGTTATTTATAAGCGATTTTTTTAAGTACGATCTGAACAACAGGGAAATTGGACATGCATATCTTGGTTTGGCAAAGCTGTTTTTGAAAAATAGCCAGGTTGATTCATCAATGTTCTACGCAAAAAGGGCGTTAACTGCAGCCACAAAATTCGATGACCCTGAATATGTCTATAATGCCTCAAATTTTCTTTACGCATTGCACGACAGTTTAAATAATGAATCAGAAGCTTTCAAATATTTTAAGATTGCACAAGCTGCAAAAGACAGCATGGCAAGCATCGAAAAAATACGACAAATACAGGATCTTGCCTACCAGGAACAGGTTCGCGAAAAAGAACAGGAAGAAGCAAATGCAAAAGAACGGGCACGAAATACTTTATTTATAATTATCGGTGCAACAATGGTTGCAATTGTGAGTTTTCTTGTTTGGAATCGTATTAGACAATTACGATTAAAACATAAAATGATCCTCGAACAAAAAGAAGCGGAGAAGCTGAAAGCAATAGACAGGATGAAGGAAAAATTCTTTACGAATATCACGCATGAATTACGCACACCGCTTTCATTAATTCTGTCACCTGCGGAATTTTATTTACAACATCCGGAAGAAATGAAAGATCAGCATAAGTTTCTCGACACTGTTTATAAAAATTCGAATTATTTGCTGAACCTCATTAATCAACTGCTTGATATATCCAAACTTGATGCAGGCAAGATGAATGTTTCTCTTTCAAAAGGAAATTTCGGGAATTATGTTGCGGGCATCATAAAAACTTTTGAAGAAGAAGCGAAGAAAAAGCATATTGTTTTACATTTTGAAAACGACTTGCATGAGGAATATCTTTTTGATGCAGAGCATTGGAAAAAAATAATCAACAACCTTTTGGCGAATGCACTAAAATTTACGCCGGCAAAAGGAAACATTTTTGTAAGCCTTCATCCACTTTCCTCAACAACTGATGCAACAACAGTTGAATTTGCAGTGAAGGATACAGGAATTGGAATAAGCAAAGAACAACTTCCATTTATTACAGATAGATTTTACCAGGCAGATAATAATCTCACAAGAAAATATGAAGGTGCAGGCATTGGATTATCGCTGGTAAATGAGTTAGTAAAACTAATGAATGGCAAATTTGAAGTGCAAAGTGAAGAGGGCAAAGGTTCTGCCTTTATTATTACAACATCACTAACATCTGCGACAGGCAAAGAAAATTTTCCTGACGTGCCTGCTTTTTCAGAAAGTATTCAGGTTACAAACATCAACACTACTGAAAAAGTTGCCACTACCGTTAAAAATAAAAACGTGCCTGTGGTTCTTATAACAGAAGATAATCCCGAATTACAAGGTTTTTTGCAAAACAGTATTGAACCATTGTATAAAGCCATCACCGCATCCAATGGTGCAGAAGGTTTTGAAATGGCTTTGAGTGAGATGCCTGACGTGATTATTTCTGATGTGATGATGCCCGTGATGGATGGCTTTGAATTTTGTGATAAGATAAAAACGCATCCTGCAACATCACATATACCTTTCATCATTCTCACTGCAAAAACTACTTATGAAAGCAAGATCGCCGGCTTGCAAAAAGGTGCTGATGACTATCTTACAAAACCGTTTAGTGTTGATGAACTCAGAACAAAAATCAGGAATATTTTAGACAGGCAAGACAAATTAAGAAAGCATTATATTGAACAACTCACCTCAGCACAACCTTTGCCCTCATCGTTAGAAATACGGGATGAGTTTTTGAAAAAAACATATAAGATTATACAGGAGCATTTAGATGATTCCAAATTAAGCGTAGAATTTCTCGCAGGCAAAATGGCATTGAATGGTCATGCATTAAATCGAAAATTTTCGTCGTTGCTTGGTCTCACAACAAATGAATTAATCAGGCAGTTTAAAATGAAAAAAGCTGAGATGGAACATGAGATGCTCGAATTAGATGCCAAAGCGCTTCGCTCTCAAATGAACCCGCACTTTATTTTTAATTGTCTCAATTCAATAAAAGCATTAATACAGGAAAACGAAGATGAAAAAGCCATAATGTATCTTACCACATTTTCAAAACTCATCAGAACTATTTTTCAAAATGCAGATAAAAGAGAAATTACTTTATTCGATGAAATAGAAACCTGCCGTTTATATACAGAGCTTGAAAGTATGCGCTTCGGTAAAAAAATTAATTGTCATTTTCATATTGATTCAACCGCAGATTTAAAGTCTGTAATGATTCCTGCTTTAACTATTCAGCCCTTTATTGAAAACGCTATATGGCATGGCATAATGCCTAAAGAAAGCAACGGAAACCTAAAAGTGAGTGTTGAAAACAACGACGGATTAATTACATGCATTATTGATGATGATGGAATTGGCAGGGAAACATCAATGCAAAATAAATTTAAGACAGAAGCATCACTTCATCAATCAAAAGGAGTACACCTTACCCAAACACGATTAAACATTGACAACGCTTTGAATGAAAGAAATGCATCTGTAGAGATTGTCGATAAAAAAGACGTAAAGGGAAAGCCTGGAGGTACAACCATTATTCTTAGTTTTAAAGAATACTGAAATAAGCCAAAACACTTCATTATTCGCCTGTATTAATCTATCAACTTTTATTAAAACTTCTATGATCGGTATAAACTTAACTTTAAACTTCGTTTTTGTGGCTTTCCCTTGCTTCAGTCATAGTGTAATGATATTTTAATTGGTAAAATACATTTTAAGCTAAGTTATACCGAAGTTATACCGAAGTTATACTGAAGATATACCAAACATATACTGAAGTTACCCCTGATTATCTCCATAGTTAAAGGAGAGCTCAGGCATACCAAATGGTGATTTAAAACACCCTTGCCTTTTGTTTAAAACCCCGGCAATTTCAAGTAATACAGCACACTTTTGTACAAAACCTGACTGTCTGCTTACTCTGTACAATTTGTCAGTTTTAGAATTTAAAGTGCCTGAAGTAAATAGCTACTTTATTCGTACCTCGTTCGTAACATGTATATGTTTGATTTGACTAAATTAAATCCTGCCTTAATGTCAAAAACAAACACTTTAATATTAAAACCGCTGAAGCCTTGCTAAGTACTAATTGAAATGATTAAATTACCAAGCCAAATAAAACAACTACAGCAAAGCCGTACATATAGCTCTGGTAACAATTAACTTTAATGTTCAGAAGCCTAAAATGATCAGCACCATTATCATCGACGACGAGCAGCATTGCGTAAATTCTTTGGCAGCAGATCTTGCTAAATATTGTCCCAATGTACATATCACAACTAAGTGTAATTCCGCGAAAGAAGGAATCTTTGCCATTAAAAAATTCAAACCACGATTGATTTTTTTAGACGTGCAAATGCCCTGGATGAATGGTTTTGAAATGCTCGAAACATTTGATCACATTGACTTCTGCATCATCTTTACTACTGCATATGATAAGTTTGCCGCAAAAGCTTTTCGTATTAGTGCAGTAGATTATTTATTAAAACCCATTGATGTTAACGATTTAAAAATCGCGGTAAAAAAAGCAGAAGAAAAAATCCTTGCCGCAGAAGGCACTGTAAATATTCAAAACCTGCTGCATAACATAAAACAACCATCCCAACAGCAAAAAATTGCTTTTCCGCAAAGAGAAGGCTATGAATTTATAGCAGCAGAAAATATCTTGTATTGTCATGCGGAAGGCGCTTACACATATATTCATCTAACAGGCAATAAAAAGTTTCTTCTATCCAAAACATTAGGTGATGTCGAAGAAATGCTGCCATCAGATATTTTTATTCGCATTCATCATTCAATCGTTATCAATCTTCAACATATCACCAATTTTATACGCTCCGATGGCGGCTACGTTGTAATGAACAATGGTGAAAAACTAATGGTATCAAAAGCAAGAAAAGATGCGTTGCTGCAAAGACTAGGACTTAAGAAAGATTGAATTTTTTTCCATCTTAATTTTTAAAGGATATACATTTACAGCTTAAACTTCAATTGCTGTTAATGCAATAAATTTTTTCCTTAAAGAAAAGAAATAAGATGAAAAATTTACCATTGAATCCAAAAATTTTTATTGAGAACAGGAAACGTTTTGTAAAAGAAATGAAGAGTAAAAGCATTGCGATTTTCAACAGCAATGATGAAGTGTCGAGTAATGCAGATGCTTTATATCGTTTTCAGCAAAACACAAACCTGTATTGGCTTTGCGGTATTGAGCAGGAAGATACAATGGTGATTTTATATCCTGATAATCCCGATGAAAAATATCGTGAAGTATTGGTGTTGGTAAGACCTGTTGAATTAAAAGAAAAATGGGATGGCAGAAGATTACGTGCTGATGAAGCGAAAGAATTATCAGGTATAAAAACGGTTGTGTGGTTAGACAGTTTAGATGCTTTGCTGCAAAAATGGATTCACGCTGCAGATAATATTTATTTAAGTACAAACGAGCATGATCGTAAAACAACCAACTATGCAGCAACACGCGATTACCGTTTTGTGCAGGAAATGAAAGAAAAATATCCGTTACATAATTATGAGCGCACTGCAAAGATCATGTTGAAACTGCGCGCCATAAAAACAAAATATGAAGTGGATGTAATTTCAAAAGCGATTGATATAACAGATAAAACGTTTCGCCGCTTGCTTCAGTTTATAAAACCCGGTGTAATGGAATATGAAATTGAAGCAGAGATTGTGCATGAGTTTTTACGCAACCGTGCAAAAGGTGAAGCGTATTCGAGCATTATTGCAAGCGGAGATCGCGCAAGAACATTACATTATATTTTTAATAACGAAGAGTGTAAAGATGGCGAACTGATATTAATGGATTTTGGCGCAAATTATGGTGGTTATGCTGCAGACTTAACACGCACAGTTCCGGTGAATGGCAAATTTACAAGGCGGCAGAAAACAGTTTATAATGCTTGTTTGCATTTGCACAATTATGCTAAAAGTTTATTGAAGCCCGGTATTACATTAAACAATTATCATGAAAAAGTGGGTGATGAAGCAACGATAGTCTTTCAGAAAATTGGGTTGCTGAAAAAGTCAGATATAAAAAATGAAGACAAAGAAAATCGTGCTTACAGAAAATATTTATATCACGGTATTTCGCATCATTTAGGTTTGGACGTTCATGATCTCGGTCCTTTTACAGAACCTTTAAAAGAAGGTATGGTGCTTACAGTTGAACCCGGTATTTATATCGAGCAGGAGCAAATAGGCATTCGCATTGAAAATAATGTTTGGCTTACAAAAGATGGCAACATTGATTTAATGAAAAATATTCCGGTTGAAGTGGAGGAGATTGAAAGTTTGATGAAGTCAACCGCCAACCGATAACCGCTTACCGATGGGTTTCAAATTTGAGAAACTTAAAGTATGGCAACTTGCTTTAGAATTTGATGGCGAGATTTCTGATATGGTTAAAAGTTTTCCGAAAGATGAATTATTTATTCTTACTTCTCAAATCAAAAGAGCTGCTGATTCAGTAGTATTGAATATTGCTGAGGGCTCAACGTTGCAGTCAAAAATTGAGTTTAAAAGGTTCCTTGTAATTGCAAACGGGTCAGCGTTGGAAGTTGTTGCTTGCTTATATCTCTCCATCCAAAGAAAATATATTGATGAAAGTATTTTTGATGATAAATATCAGAAGTATGAAAAACTCGTTGCAATGATTCAGGCACTAATAAAATCGCTTGATGATTCGGACAACGGAAAACGGTAATCGGTGAACTATGAAGTTATTTCTCATCCGCTACACAAAAATTATTTTTAGCTGGCTGCAACTGCATCGTGTATTTGGATTTTTATCCGGCGCATTTTTAAATGCATATTATCTTACCAAACTTTCAAAGTTTATTTATCAGAATAAAAAAATTCCGGTAAACGATTTCCCAAGTAAATGGAGTTACTATAAACGTTATCCTTTATATCAAAAAGTTTTAGATACCGAGGTAAAAAATGAAGCAATTAATTATTTAGAGTTTGGTGTTGCAAGTGGTCAATCTTTCAAATGGTTTTTAGAACAGAATAAAAATGCAGAAAGCAGGTTTTATGGTTTCGATACATTCGATGGTTTGCCTGAAAATTATGGTCCGTATAAAAAAGGCGCTTTTTCAACCGGAAATAAATTTCCCGAAATAGATGATGAGCGTGGAAAGTTTTATAAAGGATTATTTCAGCAAACACTTCCCTCCTTCTTAAAAAATTTCAATAACACAAAAAAAACGGTGTTAATGATGGATGCAGATTTGTATTCTGCAACATTGTATGTGTTATCAAGCTTGTCAGAGTTTTTGAAAAAAGATGATATCATTTTCTTCGACCAGTTTGCTGTGCCAACGCATGAATTCAGAGCCTATCTTGATTTTGTTCAATCGTATTACAAAAACTTACAGTTAATTGCAGCCGCGAATAATTATTATTTTGTTGCATTTAAAGTTGGATAAGTCAACCGTTAACTGATAACCGTTTACCGATGAGTTTCAAATTCGAAAAACTAAAAGTTTGGCAAATTGCTTTGGAGTTAGATGGAGAAATTTCAGACATGGCAAAAAGTTTTCCAAAAGATGAATTATTTATTCTTACTTCTCAAATAAAAAGAGCAGCAGATTCGGTTGTTTTAAATATTGCAGAAGGTTCAACGCTTCAGTCAAAAGCAGAGTTTAAAAGATTTCTTGTGATTGCCAATCGTTCTGCGTTAGAAGTGGTTGCTTGCTTATATCTTTCCATTCAAAGAAAATATATTAATGAAAGTATTTTTGATGATAAATATCAGAAGTATGAAAAACTCGTTGCAATGATTCAGGCACTAATAAAATCGCTTGATGATTCGAACAACGGTTAACGGTAATCGGTCAACTTATAATATGAAACAAATTCCAAACTTATTTACATTACTCAATTTGTTTTTCGGCTGTATTGCTATCGTTTACATTTTGCAACCTGGACTTGTTGCATTGTACACAAACAATGGCGCTTTATTAATGCCCGATGTAAATGAAACCGGAACACAATATGTAAGCATTCCCGAGCAAATGTTTATGTGTTCATTGTTTATTGGCCTTGCTGCTGTTATTGATTTTCTTGATGGCTTTGTTGCACGATGGATGAAAGCAACTTCTGCAATGGGTGCGCAATTAGATTCACTTGCCGATGTTGTAAGTTTTGGTGTTGCACCTTCATTGATTGTTTATCAATTTTTGCGTTTAAGTTTTGCGCAGCAGGATAATGGTTTGCAGGTTCCGTTTATTT
The DNA here is from genome assembly GCA_048498595.1 of Bacteroidota bacterium. GTDB lineage: Bacteria > Bacteroidota > Bacteroidia > Chitinophagales > Chitinophagaceae > Parafilimonas. The sequence continues at coordinate 3,112 of JBEHXR010000021.1, read as the reverse complement.
TATTGGTACCCGCATTTATTATTGCATGTGCAGGCGCATATCGTTTGGCAAGATTTAATGTTGATACAGAACAAACAACTTCTTTTAAAGGTTTACCCATTCCAATGAACGGATTATTGTTTGCATCGTTTCCGCTTATTTACTGGACGAATAATTTTCCAATCGTTACAGATATTTTAATCAATCCATGGTTTTGGTATGCAATGATTATTATTTTATCGTGGCTGATGGTTTCAAAAAAAAGAATGCTTGCATTAAAATTTTCAAACATCAATACAAAAAAATTATTGCCATTTATAATAATTGCTGTTGTTGCAATTGTTTCAGCATTTATTATTCAATGGCTTGCTGTGCCATTGTGTTTCTTGCTGTATGTTATTTTATCTTTGCTCAGTAAACCGGTATGATTGGTCAGACGCTTTTGAAGCGTCAGACCATGAAGAACTATAATCAATACTTATGACATATAATGTTCAGATAAAAGTGATGTTATTAAAAGATTTGCTTGACCCGCAGGGAAAAGCGGTGCAGGCGGGTTTAAAAAATTTGGGTTTGAATGGCGTAAACGATGTGCGCATCGGCAAACACATAACATTACAAATTGATGCCAATTCAGAAGAAGAAGCAAAAACGCTTGCAGATGAAGCATCAAAAAAATTACTTGCAAATCCTGTGATGGAGTTTTACGAAATTGAAATGGTAAATTGAATTTGAAGATTTGAAAATTAGCTAATTTGAAAATGCAGTGGCAATCATTTTCAAATTTTCAAATTGCCACATTTTCAAATTATGTTATTCCTCGTTCCCACACCGCTTGGTAATTTAAAAGATATAACGCTCCGTGCCATTGATGTTTTAAATGCTGTTGATTTGATTTTGTGCGAAGACACAAGAACCTCTTCCAAACTGTTGCAGCATTATCAAATTCAAAAGCCATTATCGCCCTATCATCAGCATAACGAACATAAAATTCTTTCTCATTTAATTGAACAATTGCAGGCCGGCAAAACAATGGCTGTAATAACAGATGCAGGCACGCCAGGAATTTCAGACCCTGCATTTTTATTGGTGCGAGAATGTTTAAAAAATAATATTAAAGTGGAATGCTTGCCCGGTGCAACGGCTTTTGTTCCTGCTTTAGTAAATAGCGGCTTGCCGATAAACCGTTTTGCATTCGAAGGTTTTCTTCCGTTAAAAAAAGGAAGACACACATTGCTTACACAACTTGCAGATGAAGAACGCACCATGGTTTTTTATGAAAGCCCTGTTCGTCTTATAAAAACTTTAAAAGATTTTATAGAATATTTTGGTGCTGAAAGAAAATGCAGTGTTAGCAGAGAGTTAACAAAGATGTTTGAAGAAAATTTTCAGGGAAGTTTATACGAAGTTTGCAATCACTTCAGCAATAAAAATATTAAAGGAGAAATTGTAATTGTTGTTGAAGGCAAGCCGTAATTTTTCTTGTATATGAAAAAAAATTTTTTGGTTTTGGTTTTTGCCTCTGCTGTTTGTTTGGTTAATGCACAAATAAGAAAAATTCCTGCTGAAGTTACAGATGCTTTTGCAGAACGTTATCCGCACGCAACACATGTTGAGTGGAAAGATAAATTGCAATATTTTGAAGCGAGTTTTGAATTGAATGGTTCGCAGATCAGCGCAGATTTTTCTTCAAACGGTGATTGGGAAAGCAGTGAACGTGTTATGGATTTTGAAGATTTGCCGGATGAAGTACAAGATGGTTTTGCAAAAAGCAAATATGCGGAGTGGGAGAAAAAATCTATTTATGAAGTGCAGGACCTTGGTAAGCCGCTTCAATACAAACTCATTATTGCAAAAAGTGGTTTACAAAAAAAGATTTTGGTTTTTGATGCGAATGGAAAGTTGTTAAGAGAGGCAATTACGTTATAGTTAACATTAAAAAAGTTTATTTCGCAGCTTTGAAAATTTTTTTTTGAAATGAATTATAACATTAAGTCTTCGCTTTTTATTTTTTGTATTTTATTTTCTTTTATTGCAAATGCACAACCCGACAGATGGCAACAACGCATTGCTTACAACATCAGCGTAAATATGAATGTTGTAAAAAATCAATTTACAGGAAATGAAAAAATTGATTACTGGAATAATTCTCCTGATACATTAGACCGCGTGTTTTTTCATTTATACTGGAATGCATTTCAGCCCAACAGCGAGATGGATGTTCGCAGCCGTGTGCTTGGACAAACGTTATTAGGCACCGATAGAAATGGTAATCCTGTTTATGATTGGGACTCGCGTGTTAAAGATCGCATTCAGCATTTACAACCCAATGAAATCGGGTACGACAGCACTGTTTATGTAAAACTAAATGGCGTAAATCAGAAATTAATTTATCACGAAACTATATTGGAGGTTGATTTATCAAAACCAATACTCCCGCATTCAAAAAGCAGTTTTGAAGTTTCATTTAATTGCCAGGTACCCATTCAAATTCGCAGAAGCGGAAGAGATAATGCTGAAGGTATTCGTTATAGTATGAGCCAGTGGTATCCAAAACTTGCAGAATATGATTATGCAGGCTGGCATGCAGACCCATACATTGCAAGAGAATTTTATGGCGTGTGGGGCGATTATAATGTAAACATCACTATTGATAAAAACTATATGCTGGCAGGCACAGGCACCATTCAAAATGCGGATGAAGTTGGTTATGGATATGGTCAGTCAACAGCCAACAGTCAACGGTCAACAGGTAAAACATTAACATGGAAATTTGCTGCGCAGAATGTGCATGATTTTGTTTGGGCTGCAGATACTGCTTATACCATGATCAAAAAGCAAATTCCAAACGGACCATTGTTTTATTTTGTTTACAAAAAAGTTGATTCGGCGCAAAGTGATTGGGAAGCACTTGCAAACACTATTGAAAAAGCTTATCCGTTTATTGCAAAAACATTTGGCCCTTATCCTTATAAAAATTATTCTTTTATTCAGGGTGGTGATGGCGGCATGGAATATCCCATGGCAACATTAATAAAAACGCCAAGCATTGGCGCAGCCATTCATGAGTTTATGCATAGCTGGTACCAGGGTATGATGGGAACAAATGAAAGTTTGTATGCATGGATGGATG
>JBEHXR010000020.1:0-22747 GCA_048498595.1 Bacteroidota bacterium | reverse complement strand
TGCGCCAGGCTTCCATAACTGCACACGGTTATTAACTGCATCTGAAACATACATGTTACCAAGTTTATCAAACGTAACATCTGCAGCAAACCATATTTGATCAGGTGCATTACCGAAATTTTTACCGCCAGCAATTAATTGACCTGAATCATCAAGAATATGCCATTTTACAATTCTGCCGATGTTGTTATTTAATGAATCAACATAATTATCTGCAATAAAAAGATTGTAATCAGAATCCTGATAAATACCATTTGGATAATTAAGATTTGCAAGTGATGAGCCTGAACCGTTATTACCTGCATCGCTAAAACTGGAGTAATAACCTGACCCATCTTTATAAAAAACCATCGCAGAACCGGGTTGACCATTTAGTGCATCAAAAGTTACATGCGGATCATGATCGCTTCCAATTGAAATGCCCCAAAAATTATATCCACCTAAACTTTCTGTTATAGAAGAAATTTTTGCCAGTGAGTTAGTAGTACTTACAAACAAATCATTTCCATCTTTTACCACATCAGTTGGATGGCCGTAGTATTTAAGCGTATCTCCAATTCGCACACCTCCAGTACTGCCGGGCATATATTTCATTACACGATAATTATTATAATCTGCTACATAAAATGTTTTATCCGAATCAAGAAAAATTCCATAAGGTTGGTTTAATTGTTTTTGCCCATGACCTTTACCATTTCCTGCTGCTACAACATTGCCTTTGTTTACAACTGTACTTATAAGTTGTCCGTTTCTGTACCATTTAATAGTATCAGGTGTAAGATTTCCTTTATACGCATCTAAATTTAATATACTATTTACGCAAGTGTCGCCCGAAATTTTTAAGTGAGCAGGGGGATTATAGACAGTAACATTTATCTTATCAGAATTTAAAACGCAATTATTACTGTCTTTAACCCTAACATAATAGTTGCCTGTTGAATTAGCAGTATATGTTTTTTGTTTTTTGCCGCTAATGGCTGTATTTCCTTTGTACCATTGATAAGAAGAATATTGGCCTGCAGGCGCAGTTAATTGAACAGAACCTTCTGGACAAAAAATTGTTTTAGACGGAAAGTCTCCTAATGGAATCGTTGATGTCATATTAATTCCAACATCACAAAGCCCTGTGTGAAAAATATAAATGCCGGTTTTTTTTACTAAAACACTATTAATATCATCGTTATAACTACCTATCGGATTTTGGTAATTATTATAATACCATTGGGCATCACCAAACGAAGATTCATCAGAAAAATTAACATTTAAAATCAAAGAATCGTTTAAGCAAAGAATTGCGGTATTTGAATCTAACATATTTAAATTGCCGGCATCAATTTGTGCCCAGCATAAGTTACTACCAGCTCCGCTTCCCGAACTTTGACTTGTAGAAAGTGTGCCCCCTTTTTTCTTTGCTGCCGCTAATGCATCATAGTGCGAGGCTGTTACAATTTGTGCAGTTGCAACCGCGCATAAAAAGAAAACACATGTTATTGATAAGAGTAAATGTTTTTGCATGGCAGAGCTTTTTGTTTGAAATAATTATATGAACATATTGTAAGGAATTTGGTACGATTGAATGAAATAAGTAATGGTGTTCAAATATAATTTTTTTAAAAACAATGCTAAAATTCTTTATTCGGAGAATTTTTTTTTATAATTGTTTAATTATTTGTTAAGCTAAACTATACCCTATGTAATTATAATTTTCCTTGCATCCATTTATACCAAAACAATTTTATGAAGCTATACCTGCTGCTATTATTCTTTGTGCAATCATTTTGTTCGCCTGTTTTTGCCCAGCAAACGAATGTTTCTGATATGTTAGAAAACGTGCTGAAAGGTGTTGTTACTGTTGCAGTATACCAAACCAATACCGCTATGAAGCCAATGGGTTTTCGCGGAGCACCTTCTGATATGGCTTATTCAAAAGTGCTTGATTTAACCGGCGCAAAAGAAAGCGGCTCCGGTTTTATTGTTCAATACAACAATAAAAATTATGTAATTACTAATGCACATGTAGTTCAAAATGCTGCTTCTGAAAACGGAAGTATTTATGTGTTTACTATCAGCTATAAAAAATATGCAGCCAAAATTGTAGGCGGCGATACATTTTATGATTTAGCTGTTTTGGAATTTACAGACGATGTTCCGGAAACGGAAATCACTTCGCTAAAATTTGAAACAGAAGAAACAAGATTGGGCGAACAAGTTTACGCAATTGGTAATCCGTTGGGCGATTATCCCTTTTCTGTTTCAGATGGAATTATTAGTGCAAAGAACAGAATAAGGGGTGGTATTACGGGTAAATTCGGATTTCTTCAAACCACTGCAACGATTATTTGGGGCAACAGCGGCGGACCTTTAATTGATTTGAAGGGAAACGTTGTCGGCATCAATTCTCAAATTGCTTTTGCAGAAATGGATAACACATCTATTTGGCAGCCGCAAATAAATTTTGCTTTGGAATCAGATATTGCTCAAAGGCTAATCAATGATATTTTAAATAATAATGGTCTTATAAGGCGAGGCTATTTAGGTGTTGAAATAACGCAAAGTGAAATAGACCCAGATCATCCTGAATTAACTCAGCAAATGCAAAATCTTCCCGGAAAATTACCCGTTCTTAAAAATGTTATTCCAGAAAGCCCCGCAGATAATGTTTTAAAGGAATATAAAAATGCAGCGATACTTGCGGTGAATGATGAAGAGGTAAGAAACATTCAGGAAGTATTGGGCGCTTTTGAGAAAATAAAACCAGGCGATGTTGTAACTATAAAGCTTTCAAAAAATAACCAGGTAAGCAACGTAAAAATTACACCAGGCACATCTAATGCAAAAGCCAATGCAGATATAGCAAATTATGCAATGAGCAATACAGGCTGTTCTTTAAAGCAGGTCGAAAATAATTTGATTATTAATTTTTCAAATCAGCAAAACGGGTACAGTAGTTACAACGGTCAACAGCAAAATGATGCAATTAATCTCGGTCAAAAAAAACAAGTAAATCCGCAGGCGTTATTTAATAACACATGGAGCGTTGCAGGCGCAGGAATTTTATCTGATCAGACCAACCAAATTTGGATTGTAAAGGACATGACTGATTTAGGAACTGTTATCAGGCTTTGCAGCACTACAGGAATTGTTGATCTAATCCTTTTTCAAAACGGAACTGATGCATCAAATGCAAATAATTATATAAGAAAAAGATTTTCTTTTTCAGGCAATAACTATATCACTCAACAAACATTATTGTATTAAATTATTTAAGTGTAGTTATGAGAAAATATTTTTTTAATATAACAACATACTAAACATGAGGTACATATTTAAGCGAGATACCATTCTTGTAACAATCTCAGTTTTTTTGGTAATTGTTGTAGTGGGTATTCTGCCTTTAAATATGAGCGCCCTAAGCCCCATACGGCTTGTGTTATCTGATATTAGTTTTAATGACCTGGCATTCTCTCCGCAAAATGCACAAAGTATGACGAGAGATGATAGAATAATAATTGTAAATATTGATACAATGCAGCGCCAGGCAATAGCAGATCTTATTAATAAGATTGAAACTTTTTCTCCTGCCGCTATTGGTATTGATGTATTGTTTCTTGAAAACAAAGATTCGATAGTTGATAAATATTTGTTGCAAACGCTTAAAACATATCCAAACATTGTTACCAGCGAACAACTACAATGGAAAAAAAATAAAAGTAATAAGGATGTGCCCGAAATGAAAGGCATTTTTAAAAACGAAAACTTAAAAACCGGATACGTAAATTTTATTGGCGAAGACAGCGGTGTGATAAGATACTATTCTCCATTTGAAAAAGGTAAAGGTTACAATTATTCTGCGTTTTCATCCGCCGTTTTAGAAACTTCAAAACTTAAAGAATATAATTTACTTGTTGAAAGAAATAAAGAAACAGAATGGATAAATTATAAGCGAACTGCAGCTCAATATTATATTTTTAATGGAGTTGATATTTTGCACAGCCCAACAGATACTTCGTTTTTTAAAAACAAAATTATACTCGTTGGATTTTACGATGATGATCCTAATTATATAGAAGACAAACATTTCACTCCGCTCAATACAAAGTTTGTAGGCAAATCAATTCCTGACATGAACGGAATTGTTATAAATGCAAATATTATTTCAATGGTGCTGGATAATGCGTTTATACATAAATCACCATTGTGGTTAAATGTTTTGCTGGCTATTTGTATTACATGGATAAGCTTTGCCGTGTTTCTGCATTTTTATTTGCACCGGCATCTTGGTTTTCATATAATCGTTCCCATCATCCAGTTAATCGCTGCAATTCTATCCGTTTATGTGAGCATTCTGCTGCTAAAGTTTTGGAGATTAAATATTGATTTCACTTTATCGGTTCTTGCTATTGTTATATCAATTGAGGTTTTGTATTTCTATGAAGCGCTGGCGCTTTGGCTTCATAAGAAATACGGATATAAAACAATTTTTGCACAACAAAATCACCAGGTATGAAATCTGTGCTGTTATTCATTTTGTGTTTGCCTTGCATGCTGAAAGCGGAAACAAAATTTGTTGTTTACCAGGTAAAGGGCAATGTATCTTATACTCAAAGGCAGGTAACAAAATTGCTCAAGATTGGTCAAACTTTTACTGATGCGAATGCAGTTATTAATGTGCCGTACAACAGCGCAGCTATTTTAATTTGTAATAATTATTCATTAATCAATCTTACAAAGCCAGATGCTTATTCGTTACTAAAAATTTCTGATTCGTGTGTAACGCCGGTTAGTTCTGTTACTTCAGTTTATTTTCGATTTGTTTGGGATGAATTAACACAGGCACATGGTTCGATAGAAGACAGCAGAAAAAAATACATGCATAATGTTGGTGCGGTAACAAGAGGTTGCGAAGGTTTGAGTTTTCTTACCAATTATGATACTATAAATTATTCAAATGGTTTTTTCCTGGTTAAATGGCAAACCGTCGGAAATGAGAAATTGGTTTTGTATAATAATGAAGCTGCTGAAGCACCTGTATTAAGCATTAACCTTAATAGTGATTCAATCAATTTACAAACTTTAAAAGAATTATTAAAGGCGCCGGGAATTTATTATTGGAACGTACAAATAAATAACCGGGAAAATTGCCCGAGAAAGTATTTAAAATTTTGGGACGAAAACGATTTCAAATTATTTTATGACAGTCTGCTAAATGCTATTCCGGCAAATGTGAGCGATGCAGAAAAAATGTATATGCTTGCTTTTGTTTTGGAGTACAATTATTTTTATGCAGAGTCCTATACTTACTATAAATTAGCTTACGATAAAGATCCGTCGAATTTAAAATATCAAAACTCGCTTCAATTATTTAAAAACACCTATTTCAATCATTAGCTGTATAAATGCTAAAAAAAAGCAAATACATGCACTCTGTTATGCAATCATAAAAAAACTCTGCATCATAAATCAAACATTTTTTTACTAACTAAAAACAAAACAATGAAAACAATCAAAATTCTATTTATTGCTTTTTTAGCAACAGCTCTTATTCATGGCTCTGCGTTTAGCCAAACAAAAAAGAAAATTACTAAGACGGTTACTTCTAAGCCTTATGAAGCAACGCGTGGGCAAGATCCCAACATTAAATCAGATGCACCTACAAAAGATCAGGAACAAACAAAAACCAGGGGCGCATACACGTGTACAATTGACTTCGATAACTACACAGGATATTACGTAAAGATTTATGTAGACGGCGATTATATGGGAACAGTTAGCCCCTTTGGAGTATTAACTGTATATGCAACTAATTACACAACCATTTATTGCGTTACAATCGGTGGCACCAAATATTGGGAAGATTCCGGAGATTGCCAAGGCTATTATGACTTTCAGTTAAAAGATTAGTTCACTTGTCAGTTTAGCATAAAACCGCTCGCAGCGAAGAGCGGTTTTATATTTTCAATCTTGATTTGATACTGCTGTTAAAATTAGTTGAGTGAATTCAATTAATTGACTATGAAAAAGATTTTTATTTTGTTAAGCACTGTATTTCTATTAAATCAAGTATATGCTCAAACAGATACACGCGGAACAACAGTTATAAATACTTCTGAAACCGAAACAACAATTAACGGCAATACGTATGCGCTCATAATTGGTATTAACTATGCCAACAGAAAAAAATTTTCACAACTGCATTACGCTGTTAACGATGCTAACTTATTAAAATCATTTTTTCAATCCGGAATATTCTTCGATTCTATTCCCGATGACAATATTAAAATTATACTCGATAAAGATGCAACTGCCGCCCAGCTTTGGTATGGATTTGATTGGCTAACGAAAAAGGCAAAAAAGGGCGACAGAGCTATTATCTATTTTGCAGGACATGGAATTGCTTCCGGTCCGTCACTTGGATTTCTCATTGCTTATGATGCACCGGACGTCACAGACCCAAGTCAGTTTGGATTTCAGGGTGGCTCTATTCCTATCTATCAGCTAAAAATAACAATAGAACAATTAAAAAATAATGGTGTAAGCAGTTATTTAATAACAGATGCCTGCCGAACCAATGAACAAAAAGATTCCTCTCAAATAAATTTTCAAAACATACTCGAGTCTAATGAGGGAGAAATTCAGTTTAGCTCCTGCAGCAGAAGCCAAAGCTCTATGGAAGATGCAAAATGGGGAGGAGGACATGGGTTATTTAGTTATTATCTTATTAAAGGGTTATGCGGTTATGCTGATGAAGAATCAGAATATACGAAAGACGGAAAGGTAACATTAGAAGAGCTTAAAGAATACGTGGAAAAGCATGTGCGTAACGATTCGCGCAACTTAATAACTAATAAACCACAACAAATACCTTATATAAATATTAATAATGCAGACAATCAGGAACAACCAATAGCTTTTGTAAAACCGGATAAACCAATTAACCAGCAGTTTAAAGAAGACAATTTAATTGCTGCAGTAAACAGAGGAATGAATGAAGACACATCTGCATTGTATAAAAGTTTTACAACTGCATTGGAGAATAAGAAATTTTTTGAAGGGGAACCCGGTAATGCTTACAGTCTCTTGATGCAAATTAAATCATCAAGAACAGAAGAAAAATATCAGGATGCGGCGCAGGAATATGTTATTCATTTATTAAACGATGCACAACTGCGTATTAATAAATATTTCGAAGGTGTGGATACAAACTATACAAGCTCATATTTTGATATTGGCGCGAAAGAGTTAAACATTGCATTGAGTTTTATGCCAAAGGAACATCCGCTATATAAAGTTTATACCATCAACCGTTTGTTTCTTGAAGCAAGAAGTATAAAAGAAAATTATTCAAAGTACGATCTCGCAAATGCTAAAATTGACTCTGCACTTGCTTTAGACAGTACCATCGCCTATTTATATTATACAAAGGGTTTACTTGAAATGAATAGATTGAAGTGGAAGAAAGCTTTACCCTATTTTGAAAAAGCACATAGCTTAAAACAAGATTGGATATTTCCTACTTTAAACATTGCTTCATGTTATCTCAGTTTAAATAAGCTATCAGAAGCAAAAGAGTTGTATTATGAAAATTTAAAAAAAGATTCCCTTAATGCAACAATTTGGAATGAGCTCGGTTTAATTTTTTATAACAATTCACAGTACGATAGTGCGATGATCTGCTACAAAAAAGCAATTGCGGCAGACTCTAATTATTTATACAGCATAAGAAATCTTGGAGACACATATTCTATTTTTAATGATCAGCAAAAAGCCAAACAAATGTATTGGCGCGCAATAAAAACAGATAGTACAAATGCAATTAACTGGAGTTATATTGGCTATTACTATAGCACGCAAAGGCGATACGACAGTGCAATAATATTTTATAAGAAAGCTGTCACTTTAGATTCAGATTATTTATACGCCTTAATAAATCTTGCAAATGTTTATGTGGCACTTCATCAAAATGAAAAAGCAAAACAAATATTTTGGCATACGATAATTAAGGATAGTACGGATGCGAATAACTGCAATTATCTTGGCAATTTTTATTATTCCTTAAAGCAATATGATAGCGCAATAATTATTTATAAAAAAGCCATTGCAATTAATCCTATTTTTTTATACGGCTTAAGAAATATGGGAGATTCTTACCGCGCTCTTCATCAAAACGAAAAAGCAAAAGAAATGTATTGGCGTGCTATTAACGCCGATAGCTTAGATGCTAATAACTGGAATTCATTAGGTGTTTTTTTCTTTGAAAAAAAACAATACGACAGTGCAATAACATTTTTTTTAAAAGCGCTCTCCATTAATCCAAAGCTTTTATATAGTTTAAGAAACCTTGGACAGAGTTATGCAGCGCTTCATAAGTTTGAAAAAGCAAGTGAAATGTATTGGCGCGCTATTAAGGCAGACAGTTTACTCTCAGATAACTGGAATGAATTAGGCGTTTTTTACTATAATCGTACTAAATATGACAGTGCGGCGATATTTTTTGAAAAAGCAATTGCTGTTAATCCTGGCTATTTACTCGGGGTAAGAAATCTTGCAAATACTTACGATGCATTGCGACAAACTGAAAAAGCAAAACAATTATACGCGCAAGCAGTAGAGACAGACAGTTTAAACACAGATAGCTGGAATTCATTTGGAAATTTTTATTACAGACTTAAACGGTATGATACAGCAGCAGCTTATTTTAAGAAAGGGATTTCAATAGATTCCAATTTACTTGCGTTGAAAAATCTCGCAGATATATATGTTTCAATGCACGAAACTGAAAAAGCCAAAAAATTGTATTGGAGCATAATTAAAATAGATAGTTTAAACGTAGATGCATGGCATTCGTTTGGAAATTTTTATTATACTTCTAAACAATGGGATAGTGCCTTATATTTTTATAAAAGAGCGGTTAGCATTGATTCTAATTATTTAGATTTAAAATATCTTGGAGATACTTATGCCGCTATTCATCAAAATAATAATGCCAGGCAAATGTATTGGCAGGCCATAAACGGCGATAGCGCTAATGCAGATTACTGGAATGCACTTGGAAATTTTTACAGTAATCAAAAAAAATACGACAGTGCTATTATTTATTTTACCAAAGCTAAAAGCCTCAATCCGGATAATAATTCTGCCGACGCATTTTTAGGGGTCATCTATTTTTACCAAAACAATTTTGATTCCTCAAAATGGTATTTTTCTCAAACAATAAAATTAAACCCTTATGATACGCGGGGATATAGTTTGATGGGGCTTCTTTTCAGCACATTAAAATCGTATGATTCTGCAACATTATATTATAGAAAAGCAATTGCTTTGGATCCCGATTTTATTTCAGCTTATAATAATATTGCTTCAGACTTCAACACACGGCTTTTATATGACTCCTCCAAATTTTATTATTTAAAAGTTTTGCAAATAGACTCATTAAATACTGATGCTTATTATAGCATTGCAAATCTTTTTTATCAGCAAAACTTATACGATTCTGCAAAAAAGTATGATATAAAGGCATTAAAAACTAACGCAAAATATGCTCAGGCTTATTATAGCCTTGGAAATATTTTCAAGCATCAAAATCTCTTTGATTCAGCAAAAGAATATTATTTAAAAGCAATAAACGTTGATACCACTTATCAAAACCCATACAATGAAATAGGAAATATTTTTTATGATCAAAATTTATACGATTCGGCATTAGTTTATTATTTTAAAGCTATACGTATTGATTCAAACTTTAGAGAGCCTTATTACAACATCGCCAACTTTTTTTATAATAAAACTTTGTATGATTCAGCAAAAGCTTATTATGAAAAGTCAATAAAAGCAGATGCAAAATTTGCCCAGGCTTATTATAGCCTTGGTAATATTTTCAAGCACCAAAATCTCTTTGATTCAGCAAAAGAATATTATTTAAAAGCAATAAACGTTGATACCACTTATCAAAACCCATACAATGAAATAGGAAATATTTTTTATGATCAAGGCTTAGACGATTCTGCCCTGGTGTATTATTTAAAAGCCATACATATTAACCTGAAATTTAAAGAGCCTTATTATAATATCGGGAATCTTTTTTATAATAACGGAGGTTACGACTCAGCAAAATTCTATTATACAAAAGTTATTAAAATTGATACAGCTTATGCAAATGCCTATACAGGTATAGCAAATGCTTATTATTATACAACTCAGCCTGATTCTGCAAAAATTTATTATGAAAAAGCAATAACTATTGACCCTAATTCTAAAAGAGCTTATCGCGGTTTAAGTGATATTTTTTATGGTAAAGGTTTGTATGATTCTGCAAGACGATATGCTTATAAGGCTATTTCTATTGATCCAAATTATCCTGATGCTTATTTAAGTTTGGGAAATACGTTTTACGATACAAAATTGTACGATTCTGCAAAGGTTAGTTATCGAAAGGCAATTGCCTTATTTCCAAAATATCTTGCAGCTTATAATAATCTTGGAGATGTATTCTATATCCAGAAAATATATGATTCTGCAAAACCGGTTTATCAAAATGTTTTATTATTTGATTCATTAAATACACACGCTAATAATTATTTAAGCTTAATAGCTTTTAACACTGCAAAAATTGATAGCTCAATAATGTATTTAAGCAAACTCTTTAACACAAAAAGAGCAAATTATATAACATACAGAATTGGCTTAGCCGTAGCCGGTTTTTATCAAAATTTAAAATTGTTTGATAAAGAAATATCATTTGCACAATACCTGTACAATTATGACTCTGTAAATAGTATTTTATATATTGATAGCAGCGAAAGAAAAGAGCTGCTGGATATTCTTGGCTTTGCATATTTAAATACAAACCAGTTAGCAAAAAGCACATATTATTATACAAAAGAAGGAACAATATATTATTACTATTATAACCTTGCTTGCTTGGCATCGCTTGCTAAAAAGAATGATGAAGCAATAAAAAATTTAGAGCTTTCATTTAAGGATGGGTATAACGATTACGATCATTTGCAAAAGGATCCAGACTTAGATAACATTCGTAATACAGATAAATACAAACAATTGCTGAAAAAATATTTTCCTGATAAATAAGTTAAAATTGAAAATACACTCTTGTGAAAAAATTTATTTCCAACCTACTGCTCTTAAGCGTTATCGTCAAACACGCCTGTAACGCTTTCCGCGCGGAACAACGAAGCCTCAATAAAAGCTCTCTCCGAACACATCTTACAGAAGAAAGCAGAACGTGGAAAAACAGTAAGAGATTATCAAATGATATTACAGTTAGGCGGCATTTATGTCAATCATGATATACTTTATTTCCGATTGTTTTTAAAGAACAAATCGAACATAAGTTACGCTATAGATAACATAAGTTTTACTATCAAAGACAAACAAAAGTCGAAGAGAACTGCAACTCAGGAATTAAGTTTAACACCATTATATTCTCTTAACGGTTTAAGCAATGTCAAGTCTAATTCAACAGTAATATGCGTAATTGCTTTGTCAAAGTTTACTCTTCCTGATTCAAAGCGTTTATCTATTCAGGTATTAGAAAAGGATGGAAGTAGAAACTTAAGCCTACTTTAAAAAATAGGCACATAATGAAAGCTGCGCCCATTGACTTAGCAGAAAAAATGCCAATTGATTAATTTTTGCTGCTTCAATCAAACTTATAAAGGCTACAATATTGTCTTCGAACCGTTTTGCTAAAGTTTCGTTACGTAAATTGACTTCTGGTTTAAATGCCTGGTACGTCGTTGCTAATGAAAACATATCAGGAAAAACTCTTGCACCAAGATGTTCCAAACTAATTCTTAGTGAGCAAAGTCCACGATTGCCGCCCAGCGTTGATGGCGAAGGGGACATAAGCAATGCTTGACGCTCATGAATGGTTGCGGGCGAAATCTTGAAACCCAATCAATCGCATTTTAAGTGCGACCTATATAGAGGTATTGTACTCCGGCGAAGAAATGATAAACGCATCATTTGCTAAATACGTTTACGAAATTCCTGAGCTCCCTCAGTAAAAACACCCGGAAATTCCAAATCCTGGTTGTAGGAAGCAGCATCAAACTCATCAAACGCTGCAAGCGTCAGCTATTGCTCCATATTTTGCAAGAATTTTCGCAGCCAAATTTGCAAGCTGTTTATTATGATGTTGTTCATTCATAGCTTTGTTATTCACTCAACCAATAATAATTGTAAAGTTTATTCTTTAATTTACAATAGATATCTTCAGATTTTCGCAGTGAATTCGAAGCAATCCTTATCATAGTTTATTTACTTTAAAATCAGAATAATGCACTCATACACGCTTTCAAAAACATTAAATGAATTGCGCAGGGATGGTTATACAGAAGATTTTAAAGTGGATAAATTTTATCGTTTCGAAGGTGCAAGTAATCCTTCGCCCAGGCTATTGTTTATGCTATATCTTCTGACCGCTACGAACTGAAGGGCGTGCTGGTAAATGCTTATGGAATTTATAGCGATCCAATAACAGATGGATTATTATAAAACCTGGAAATGAGAAAATAAAAAACGAATTGGCTTACTTTGAAAAGGCGTGGCTTCATTTAAGTATGAAGAAGCAAATTGCAATGAAAAAATTATTGCTCATAGCAGGTTTTATAGTGCTGAATGCTTTTGCAATCGCGCAGCAAAAAATTCCTGTGTTTATTTCCGGTACGGAAGGATATAAAAGTTTTCGCATTCCTGCAATTATAAAAGCGCCCAATAACGATTTGCTTGCTTTTTGCGAAGGTCGTGTAAATGGTTCCGGCGATTTTGGTAACGTAGATATTGTGATGAAACGCAGCAGTGATAATGGCAGAACATGGAGCGCATTAAGAATTATTGTTGATAACGATTCGCTGCAGACAGGCAATAGTGCACCGGTTGTTGACATGGCTGATAGCAATTATCTCAACGGAAGAATATTCTTATTTTATAATACAGGAAATAAAAATGAAAGCGAAGTAAGAAAAGGAAATGGCTTGCGCGAAGTTTGGTATAAAACTTCAACCGATAACGGAGATACATGGAGCGATGCAGTGAACATAACAATACAAGTGCATAAACCCAATCAACCGCAAATAAATGCTGCATATAATTTTAAAGAAGACTGGAGAAGTTTTGCAAACACACCCGGGCATGCGATACAATTAACGCATGGCAATTACAAGGGAAGAATTTATGTGGCGGCTAATCATTCGGCGGGCAACCTGCAATCGGATTTTACAGATTATGTTGCTAATGGATTTTATACGGATGACCACGGAAGAACTTTTCATATAAGCAATGACGTAAATATTCCCGGCAGTAATGAGAATATGGCAACAGAATTAAGCGGTGATAAACTGATGCTTAACATGCGTAATCAGCGTGGCGATATTAGAGCAAGAATTATTGCCATCAGCAGCAATGGCGGCGAAACATGGGACACGGGATATTTTGACAAAAATCTTTCCGACCCTATTTGCCAGGGCAGCATTTTAACTACTGGTGAAAAGAAAGGTAAAGAGATTCTCGCTTTTTGTAATGCTGCGGATACATTAAAACGTGATAATCTTACACTGCGTATAAGCTATGATGAAGGAAAAACCTGGACTAAAAATTATATAATTGATAAGAGCAACCCTGGTTATAAAGGTGATTATACAGCATATTCAGATATTGTGCAATTAAGCAAAAAAGAACTTGGCGTGCTGTATGAAAAAGATAATTATAAAGAAATTGTATTTATGGTTGTGAAATGGTAACAAGCAAGCACGTTATTTTTATTTGTTTAGTCTTATCTTTTAATAATAAATTGTATGTTCATCTCAAAAATGCTCTTGTGCTACTTACGATAAGTGTATTAACGGCTCGGAAAATTCAGCTAATTAAATATTCGGACTCTTACAATCCGTTGTCAATAATGTAATCAAATAATAGTATCCTTGAAGTTTAACTGTTCGCTTTTACTTATAACAAAAAGGATTTTTTTAATAGAAGATAAAAATGTCTTTTATTAAAAATGTTTAATACCTTTATGTCGCTAAATAATTAGATGTTTTCAAAAACTTGTGAATATGCCTTGCGAGCTATGCTTTTAATAGCGCAAAAATCAAAGGCAGGATGTAAAGTGGGAATTAAAGAAATAGTCAAAGAAATTGACGCTCCTGAACATTTCGTTGCAAAAATTTTGCAGGACTTAGTTCGTAAAGGGTTTGTTCAATCCTTAAAGGGGCCAACAGGAGGCTTTTATTTGGAACAAGCATCATTAAAATATTCTTTGGCAGATATTGTAAAAGCAATTGATGGGAATAAGCTTTTTGCGGGCTGCGGTTTAGGGCTTAAAAACTGCTCTGAAATAAAGCCTTGCCCGATACATAATGAATTTAAAAAGTTACGGGAAAATATTCATGATATGCTAAAGGATGCCAGAATAGGAGAATTTAGCAAACAATTGGAAAAGAATCTGATTTTTCTAAAACGGAAATAAAAAAAATTTTAGATAATAAAAGATAAAAAGGTCTTAATATATTTATTTATGTGCTTCAGGCTAACTTATAAATTGATAATTGTTGTTGTTGCAAATCTTATTTATTCAGCTTTGCAGGCACAGGTGAATAGTGCGGCAAAACTCCCGGCTTCAAATTCTAATGGAAGTATGATTATTCTGTTTTTTATAGCAATAGCGCTTTTGATAGCCGCAATATTTTTAAAAATCAAAACTTCAAAAATGATAAGTGCCGGAAGAAGAGAAAAGCAGGAAACAGACAAGGACCGCTTGAATCAATATGTTAATAATATGGATAGTAAGCAGATAGAAGAGTTTATTCGCTATAATCAAACCAGACGGAAGACGAATAAACTTCCGGGCAATATTACTAATTCAAAGTTGCTGAGTTTCTTGTTGGTACTTCTGTTTTCATTGTACAATCAAGGCCTGTTTGCACAATCACGCGCAAGTGGTAACTCTTCTCCATTTAGCAATACAGGAGTAATTATAACTATTATTTTAGTTCTTGTACCAATATTGGCAGGTGTAGTCTTGATGATAGTTAAAGTAAAAAATATTTTAAGACAGAATGATAATAAAAAAAATGTTGCTGAAGCTGAAGAACTTGCCAACTATTTAAAAAGCCTGCCTGATGATGAAATAGAGCATGTGATGATGAAAAGAAAAGCGGAGTTGGATTACAGGTTAAGCAATATTGAACTGTCAGGCAACCTTAGCGCAGAAGATACTAAGGGATTAATCAACATCAATACCAATAGCAGCCTTCCCGTTTTTGCAATTAAAAAAAGGGCGCAGAAAAGACCAAACATAGATCCAAAATTATCTAAACTTATTTTATGGTATGTCGGCTGTGCTACATTCTGGCTGCTATTTGGAACTACAATAGGAGAATATATGGGCATTAAATTCGCAGCGCCTGATGTTGACCACATGAGTTGGTTAAGTTTTGGGCGCCTGAGGCCGGTACATACTAATGCAGTTTTTTGGGGCTGGAGCTCCCTTGCAATGCTGGCGCTTGGATTCTACATTGTACCAACTGTTAGTAACACTCCTCTTGCAAGTTTTAAAAAAGGTTGGTACACACTTCTTCTTATAAATGCTTCGGTTATTTCAGGCACAATTTGTTTAATGTCCGGTATCAATAATTCTGGTGGAGAATACCGTGAATATATCTGGCCTGTAATGTTGCCGTTTGCCATTGGGCTGATGTTAACGCTGATAAATTTTCTACAAACTATTGCCAGAAGAAAAACTAAAGAAATTTATATTTCTAATTGGTACATGGTTTCGGCTGTAATATTTGCCATAGTAATTGTAATTGTAGCTTATGTTCCTCTGTGGGCAAACGGGCTTGGCAACACCATTGTGCAAGGATATTACATGCATCAAGGCGTAGGCATGTGGTTTATGCTTTTTACATTAGGTATTGTTTATTACATGTTACCTCAACAATTAAATAAACCAATTTATTCTTACAGTTTGGGCATCCTTGCTTTCTGGACGCAGATATTATTTTATACTTTGATTGGCACACACCATTTTGTATTCAGCGCCATTCCCTGGTGGTTGCAAACAGTTGCAATTGCCGGAAGTGTAGGTATGATAATCCCTGTTGTGGCAGGAACTACAAACTTCCTTATGACTTTTAAAGGAGCATGGTATAAAGTTGCAGGCAGTTACACGTTACCGTTTTTTTTAACAGGCATCATATTTTATTTTACCGGTTCTATGCAAGGTACAGCAGAAGCTTTTCGTACCTCCAATTTGTATTGGCATTTTACTGATTTTACAGTTGCCCATTCTCATCTTACCATGTATGGAATTATCACTTTTTTTGCATGGGCAGGCATATATGCCGTAGTGCCAAGGCTTACCGGTAAAGAGCCTCCTCAAATAACAGTAGGCGCGCATTTCTGGATGGCATTAATAGGATTATTATTTTATACCGTGCCTTTAATGTATGGAAGCACTATTAAAGGAATGATGTGGATGCAGGGAAAGCCATTTATTGACGGCGTTATTTTCATGGCGCCTTACTGGCTTTGGCGTGCTATCGGTGGCAGCCTCATGTGGATGTCGCACATATTCTTTGCTTATAACGTTTATAAAATGATCGCTGGCAGATCAAGAGTTGATGTGAAAGAACTTGCAATAGAAAGATTAAAAAATGAACAAAAATAGTTTGACTTAATTGCATAAAAGATATTAATAAATTATGGAGTTATTTGACGATCATAAAAAGCTTTTTGGAACAGCCACTTTGTTTTTTATAGGCTTAACGATATTGGTTGCAATTATACCGGCGCTGAATATGCAAAACAATAATGCTGTACTTCCCAATGCAGAACCTTTAAGTGGAGATGCTTTGAAGGGCAAAGAGGTTTATATCGCCAATGGCTGTATAGCC
This sequence comes from Bacteroidota bacterium, assembly GCA_048498595.1. Classification (GTDB taxonomy): domain Bacteria; phylum Bacteroidota; class Bacteroidia; order Chitinophagales; family Chitinophagaceae; genus Parafilimonas. The sequence goes on along the minus strand of JBEHXR010000020.1, from coordinate 5,837 downwards.
TGCCATACGCAACAGGTACGTAATGTTGATATGGATAAAATGTGGGGCTCCCGGCCCAGCATTGCTGCCGATTATGCAGGTATTCACCGCCAGGATTTTTGGCGCAATACGGCTACACTTCTTGGCTCAGAAAGAACAGGACCCGATCTAACAAATGTAGGTAACCGGCAGGCCAGTAGAGATTGGCAGCTTGTACACTTATTCAATCCGCGCATTGTGGTTGCTCAATCAATAATGCCCGCTTATCCCTGGATGTTTACAATAAAAAAAGTAGCAGCAAAAGGAGATGTGGTAGTAAACATTCCCGCAGAATATTTACATGGTGATACCGGAAAAGTAGTGGCTACTAAACAAGCATTGCATTTGGTAGCATACTTGCTTTCACTTAAGCAAACTCCATTACCTGATGGCACTGCTGCGCCTGATTTTTTATATAAAAAAGAAAGCAAAGCAGCAGGAGAAACTTCAAAGCCATCCGCCTTAAATGGTGTGGAACTTTATACTGCTAATTGCCAAACTTGCCACCAGGAAAATGGTGAGGGTTTAAAAGGTGCATTCCCTCCGTTAAAAGGCAGTAAAGTTGTAACTGACGATAACCCTGAATTAATGGTGAATATTATCATGAATGGTTACACCGGACGTATTCAGGAAGGGTTTGGACCCATGCCGGCAGTGGGCACCATGAATAATTTAAGTGCCGAAGAAATCTCCGCTATTATGAATCACGAAAGGTCAAGCTGGGGTAACAATTCAAAAAAAGTTACACCGGAAGAAGTAAAAAAATTAATGGAGCTTGTAAAAACAGCTCCGCAAAAATAACAGGCATACTATTAAATATTTGAAATGGATATAAAACTCTTACAGATAAACAAAAATAAAAGCTGCTATAATAAAGCCTCCGCTTTATTAACCGTGCTTTTGCTCATTAGCTTTGGCAGCTTTGCCTGCCCCGCTTGTGAAAAACAACAACCCAAAATATTACAGGGAATAACACATGGTGGCGGCCCGGGCAGCAATTGGGATTATGTTATAATTTGGGTAGCTGTAGTAATTGTTCTGTTTACACTTTTCTTTTCTGTAAAATGGTTAATACATCCGGGCGAACAATCGCATAGCCATATTAAAAGACTTATATTAAACACTGAATAAATGATAGATAAGAGCAGCATATTTATCTTTTTAGATGATGAACAAAAGCCCATTGCAAAATTTGTTTCTCCTGTAAATTTTGAATTAGATACCCGCAAAATGGTGGATGGGAATCATATCCTGAAAATTGTGAGTAAAGACCCCACCGGCAAAGAAGGGCTTCGCATTATTCCTTTTGAAGTAAGAAACGGTCCTTCCATTGCTATTGAAGGTATTAAAGAAAATGCGGTGGTAGATGGCGTTTTACCGCTTATGATAAACGCTTATAGCAAGGGTGATCAAAAAACGTTTTTAATCGCAGGAAGTGAAACACCGCAAACTATCCCTTCATGGGTTTGGATATTGATTATTGGCTTTGCGGGCTGGCTGCTCTATTATCTTATTACTTACCTCCCAATAAAGGAATAATTAATCATGCATAACACAAAAGAAATTTTATCGCTGGATGATATTAAAAAATTGGTAGATGCCTTTTATGAAAAAGTAAGAAAAGATGATGTTATAGGACCAATATTCAATGAAAGAATTAATGATCGCTGGCCACAACATCTGGAGAAAATGTACACTTTCTGGCAAACTGTTTTGCTAGGTGAGCATACTTATTTTGGAAGCCCTTTTCCGCCACACGCTACTCTTCCTGTATCGCATCAGCATTTTGAAAAATGGATGGAACTTTTTATCAAAACTGCTGACGAATTATTTACCGGCGAAGTAGCAAACGAAGCAAAATGGCGTGCCGGTAAAATGGCAGAAATGTTTGAATCAAAAATAGAATATTACAAAAACAAATCTTTTAAAAGCTTGATATAATGAGCGGCTTTCTATTTATTATTATATGCATCTTTTTGTGGTCTGGTTTTATTTGCGCTATCAGCTTTATGGAATCTTGGCTGAAATTTCGTGCACCCGGTTTAACAATGCCTGTCGGATTAAATATTGGCAAGCTTGTATTCAGTGCACTTAATAAAGTGGAATGGACTTTTGCAATTCTTATTACCATCTTCATTTTTTTCAATAGAAGTAAATTCGATTTTACAGATGGGATATGGTTTATTGTAATCATTCTTATTCTTATTGTGCAAACTATATGGTTGCTTCCGGGTCTTAACAACAGGGCTAAGGCAATTATTGGCGGAGCAACGCTGCCGCCTTCAAAACTACATTGGTATTTTGTAATAGCTGAATTCATTAAGCTCATAATACTTATTGTGTTTGGCGTTAGTCTTTTAAATTCATTGCTGCAATAAAAATTTATCTATATAAAATATTTTTATGAATAAGAAGCCAATCAAACGAAATGAAAATATTTTAAAGCTTTCAAAAGAACATCATTTTAGTTTATTGTTTTGCTGGAAAATAAGACAAGGATTAAAAGCAGGTATAGATAGCAGCCGCATCATAAAATATGTACAATATTTTAAAACACATTTTCTGCTTCCGCACTTTAACGAAGAAGAAATTTATTTGTTTTCATTATTGAATGATAAACACGTTCAAAAAGCTATTGAACAACATAAAGAAATAAAATACCTGCTCGGTGAATTGTTGGATAATGATAAAGACACTGCTAAACAACAATTGGAGAAACTTGCCAACCTTGTAGATGAACATGTGCGGTATGAAGAGCGTGAGTTGTTTCCGCATATAGAAGATTCCCTTACCGGTGAACAACTTGAAGCAATTGGAAAAAAATTAAATGAAGCGCAACCGGTACCGCTGAAAGATGTTTATACCGATGAATTTTGGATTAAAAAATAAGTTTTATGGAAATGAAAAAACTCTTCAGCAACAACTATTATAAAGTAATGGAAGTTGCACTTAACGCTGGTGAAACAATGCCATTACACAAAGCCACATCTGATGCCTTTATTATTGCAAAAGAAGGAACAGCTAAAATAATTTTTTTGGATACTGAAGCAGAACTTCATCAAGGTTCAACTTTTGCTATTCCCGCTAACAAAGAACACAAACTCCAGGTTAAAGAAGCATTTAAAGCCTTTGTAGTATTTGCTTCAGACGGTGAAATTAAATTTTTGTAGCAATTTTTTTCTTGCAAATTTTCTTTGATGGTAATTCAAAAATGCGATATACAGTTTACAATAATTAACGAAGAAGAAGTATATACAGTAAAAACTTATACCGGCGAATATAAAAACCTGATGTCTTTAATATCAGATAAAATTTATGTTGAAAATTTTGGCGAATGCGGCGGAATGGGCAGGTGCGGAACCTGCGTAATTGAAATATTAGATACAGAAAATAATTTTGTTTTTTTGGAAAGAAACGAAGAAGCTACAATGAAAAAAACAGGCATAACAAATCCCAATTATCGGTTAGCCTGTCAGATTCTTGTTAATGAAGAATTGAAAAATACTACGTTCCGCATTTGTTACGATTATTAAATTGTCTTCGTATTTACAAAAGCTTACACTTTTTAAAATAATAGTCTAAAGTCTGTTTCTTTTATTTCCATTTCAATGTTGTAAAAACAATTTCGGAGTAATTATTTTTTTCGATAAAAAAGTTGATGTAATAAAAGAAGTTTAAACAGCAACGTTTTCCGTTGCGCTTCTTTCATCATTATTATTTACTTCCAGAATCGTAAATGTTTTATTACCGGAAGGAACTTTCCATTTTACTTTTTGTCCTTGCCGAAATCCAATTAATGCCGTTCCTATCGGTGCCATTATAGAAATTTTGTTCTCCTTTATGTTTGCTTTATCAGGTGTTACAATCATCAATTCCATTTCTTCATTTTTGCCATCGGTTTTTATGCGCACTTTAGAATTTAATCCTACCACATCAGATGGAAAATCATCGTTATTAACCAGCGTTGCTTTTTTTAACTCACTGGTAAGCTCTTCTGCGTTATGCCTGTCAAAACTTGATTGCCTGCGCATATTATTTATATATGACGTTAATAATGTATAATCATCCTGTCTTAAAATAAGCGTGTCTTTTATCTTTTTCATAGTTGTTTAATTTAATTGTGAATGAAGATTCTGTACTTTTTTAAGGTCAGATTCAAAAAAATACTGCCTTATTTCGGGTTGTATTGATTCGAGGAAATAGCGCACATATCCTATTAAAGGAAAGTTGCGCAAGAGCGCATGCTTTTTCTGGCGGATATTAAAAATGGCGAGCAATAATAATGGCAGGCTTACAGTAAGCGCCCAATACCAATTTACATTATTCGCAAAGCCAGCTCTAATGATAATGATATTAAGAATCGCAAGTGATAATACTATAATACCACTTGCCGAAACAATTTTATGTTTACGGAGCATGATAAATGTTTAAGATTTTTAAAATGAAAACGATTATCCCGGTTTAGTGTTTAAATAGAGCCGGGACTTACTTATTAAAGTCTTTGAAGTTTGGATAATAATGCAAGCATTGTTTAAAAGAGAAAAATATATGGTTATAAGATGAATGCATTTTAAATAATAATGGCCTGCAAAAAATAATTATACACTTATGTTTTTTAATGCTTACCATATTCTTTATAGTCTATTTAAACAGGTGATATTTTTTGAATTAATTATATACCACCTTTAGTTCAACTCCAAAATTATATCCAGGTTATTAATTTGGTATTAAGTCAATATTAGAATGTTATTAGAAAAATTCATTTTATTTTAGGTGGAATATTTTACATCGCTTCATTTTTCAACACTGCATATTTTGTAATCAATGTTCCCTGCTCATTTACTTTTTCATAGTGTATTAAACGTAAACTGATATCCAGTTTTACATCTGTTACAAAATTGCCTCCTGTTCCAAAAATTTTAGGTTCCAAAGTCAACCATAATTCATCTATTAATTGTTCTTTTAAAAATGAAGTTGCAATATGCGGACCTCCAACTACCACCATTTGTTTATACCCTTTACTTTTAAAACGAGCAGTTAACGCAACGGGTGATTCATTTGTAAATTCAATCTGTCCCGGCACTTCTGAATTTTTATATTTACCAGGATTTCGTGTCATAATAACGAACAGATGATTTGCCGATGGTTTAAATGTATCAGCATTAAATGTGTTGCTGCCCATAACAACCAGCTTCGATTCATTCAATACATTTTTATAATAATCCTGGTCCTGATGCGATGTCCACAACTTAACATTAGAAGCGCCCCATTTTGTTATTTTACCATCAAGCGTTGAAACAAATATGAGTATGGTTTTCATTGTTGTTGTTTAAATTAATAATACGATTATGGTTGATAATGATTCTTTAAAAATTGCGAACTACTTATATGTTTCTCAGATGAACAATTTCAGGAACATCGCCCCACTGTGACGGCACTTCTTTAGAAATAAGCAAGGGCATTGAAGAAGAAACGCCGCCTAAATAATTTACCGCATGCTGATATACTACTTTTTTTATTTTATAAAATCTGATTGCATAAGAACACATGATACAAGGCTCATGTGTTGAATAGATAACGCATGCAGATAAATCGTTTGTTTGTAATTTTTTTACGGCGAGCCTTATGGCTTCTAATTCTGCATGGCATGAAACATCATTTTTATTTTTTGATGCTTCAAATGCTTCACATATAATTTCGCCGTTCTTTGTAATGAGCGCGCCCACCGGCGATTCTCCTTTTGCGGCGGCATCTTCAGCTAATATTCCGCAACGTTTAATAAAGTCAACATGAGTTTTCATTTCAAGCATGTGTGCAAA
>JBEHXR010000019.1:0-23231 GCA_048498595.1 Bacteroidota bacterium | reverse complement strand
TTTTGATCATTCAACACAAATCAAATCGTTGTTTGTATAAATTGGAATGATGAAAGAAAAAAAAATTGCTGAGATCGTTAAAGACAGGTTTAGAAAAATTGGTAAGTTTTTCCAAAAAATCATAAAAGATTTTGATAGTGATGACATACATGATTTTCGTGTTGAAATAAAAAAGCTGCGTGCATTTTTAAGATTGCTTGATACTGAAAATGAAATGGATCATCCGCTTATTACTGAACGGCTTAAATTTTTTTACGGTTATGTAGGCGTGATAAGAAATATTCATTTGCACAGGCAAACGCTTTATAAATACATGAACGATTATAAAATTGAAAAGCCTGCCGCATATTTTAAAATTTTAGATGAAGAAGAAAACTATCAGCGTAGACAAGCTGATGCAATAAGGAAGGGCAAAGACTTTAATGAAGAAGAAAAAGAAATATTAAAAGAGCTACCGCACAGCCTGGAAAAATCAACCATAAAAAAGTTCGTTGAAAAAAAATTAAAAGAGCTAAAAGAAGAATTGAAAAATATTCAAAATGATACAGCGGTACATAACGTTCGAAAAATTTTAAAAGACATTTTATACTTGTGGGATTATCTGAAAGCGAACGCAAAACTGCCTGCAGCTATCTCAAAAAAAGACAATCTAAAATTACTTACAGATATGCTGGGCGACTTTATGGATAAATGTATTCAGCTTGAATTTTTACAACCTCTGTATCTTGATAAAGTAAATAGCAATACTGAAAGAAATATTTTAGAAAAAATCAGAGATGAGTTTCAGCATGAAAAACAAATTATGGTGCAGGAACTCAGTTATAGTTTTAATGAACTGCAGGAACAACTTTAGTTAAACTATAATATGCGCGTTTTGATCGACTTTTCCATCATGCCATTTTTCTCCTGGTGGCTGTTCATACATGCAGTACAATATTTTTGCAAAAGAATATAATAGATTACGCGCACATCTCAATTAACCGCTTTGCGTTTTTTATTGCGTATCCAAAAACATCATTATTAAAAAATGCCCACACACTATGCCCGTTGTTTTTCCATTGCTTAAATAATGAGGCGAAGTTTTCGAGTTCTTCATCTGAATAAGAAGAAGCATATAATTGTTGCGGACCATGAAAGCGTATATAAATATGTTGCGCTGTAACATTTTCGGCGTAAGGAAATCTTGTTCCCGATTGCGCTATTACAAATGCAATATTGTATTGTTTCATTAAATCTAAGCTTTCTTTTTCAAGCCATGATGCATGCCGCACTTCCATTGCAAATTTGTAATATGCATACTGCTTTTTACAAAGCTTATATAAATGCTCAGCTTTATCAGAATGAAAATGTAATGAAGGCGGCAGTTGTATTAATACCGGTCCCAGTTTTCTTTTTAAAGGCGCAAACACTTCAAAAAATTGCGCAAAACTTTCTTCCGGATCATTCAATTTTTTCATGTGTGTGAGATACCGGCTCATCTTTGGGCAAAACATAAAACCTGCCGGAACTTTTTTTGCCCATGCTTTTGTTGTGGTTAATGCAGGTAAGTGGTAAAAACTTGTATTAAGCTCTGTTATCTTAAAATGCTGCGCATAAAATTCTAACCAATCAATCGGCTTTAATCCTTCAGGATAAAAAATATTTTTCCAGTGTTTATAACTCCAGCCCGAAGTGCCAATATGAATTTCCGCTTTCATAATTTATCAGCCTTCGTTCCTCCATTGCTCCGCATCTTTTTTTTGTTCTGATTCTTTTTTTTCATCTTCTTTTGGTGCCGCTTTTTTTGCAACATCAATAGCTTGCTTTCCTGTATTTACAGATGCTTCTGTTGAAGTTGAATCTTGTTGTTCTTTTTCTTTTGCCTTTGGATCATTCATAAATCGTAATTAAAATGAAGCAATAATATTTAACTATCTACGGTTGACCGCTGCCACCCGCAGAACCATACACTTGTCCGTTTGCATAACTTGCATCGCTTGCTGCAAGCTGTACATAAATTGAAGCAAGTTCTGCCGGTTGCCCTGGTCTGCCTAATGGTGTTTGTCCGCCGAACTGTTTCAGCTTTTCCATGGTTGCACCACCGCTAACTTGTAATGGCGTCCATATTGGTCCTGGCGCAACGCCATTTACACGAATACCTTTTGGCCCCAATTGTTTCGCCAGCGATTTTACATAGTTCATCGTTGCTGCTTTTGTTTGCGCGTAGTCATATAAATCTGGTGAAGGATCATATGCCTGCTCTGATGTTGTGCCGATGATTACAGAGCCCGGTTGCAAATGTGGCAATGCAGCTTTTATAATCCAGAACGGCGCATAAATATTTGTCTTCATTGTAGCATCAAAATCTTCAGTTGAAATATCAAGAATAGATTCACATGCTTGTTGTCTGCCCGCATTGCACACAACAATATCCAATCCACCCAATTCATTAAAAGCATCTTCAACCAATTTTTTACAAAACGCTTCATCACGTAAATCGCCCGGTAAGGCAATTCCTTTTCTGCCTTCTGCTTTAATTAATGCAATTACTTCCTGTGCATCCGGTTCTTCTGTTGGATAATAGTTGATAGCAACATCTGCACCTTCTCGCGCATATGCAATTGCTGCAGCGCGGCCCATACCTGAATCACCACCTGTTATCAATGCTTTTCTTCCTTTCAATCTTCCTGAACCTTTATAACTTTTTTCACCATGATCCGGCTTTGGATTCATTTTACTTGCAAGCCCCGGCCATTCTTGTTTTTGTTCCTGGAAATGCGGCCTTGGATATTTTGTTGTTGGATCTTCCAAACCTGTTGTTGCATTATTTTCCATTTCTATATTTTTTTCGTTTGCTAATACGGGTTTAATTGCGAGCGCAGCAAAACCTGCGCCTATGCCTGCAATTACTTTGCGGCGGTTGATGATGTTTACTATAAATTTTTTTTATTCCTGATCTTTAGAATAATTATGTTCAACCTGTTTTTCTTTTAAATCTTTTTTGATTGCTCCGCCCTTTTTTCCTTCACTATTCCTTTTAATTATTTCTTTGCCGGGCTGGAGGTTTTCTTTTGCTGAACGCGGCTCATTTTTTTTGTTTTCCATAGAAAAAATTTTTAGTAAAACTTTTGGGTTTAATGTGAGAGATATTAAATCTTTATAAACGATTCAAAGGTTATGCCTTGTTTAAAATAATTGGAATACGAAGGTGTATTTTTTATAGTATAATTTTTTTGATAATGCTTAAAGATTGAATTAGCGTAACAGTTTCATCAAACACAATTTTAAAATGTGGATTTTTTGTCCAGTCATTAAACGATGAATTTCTTTGATTAAAGGCGGCATCTTTTTGGTTCATCATTCATACTAATAATTGTACCTGGTGTTTGCAAGCTTATATAATATGCGAAATATCTGTACAATTGGCAATCAGTATAAATGCATTTGTAAGAAAAATATTTACTGTACCTTTAAATCAGCTAATCTATTTTATTGTTTCACCTAAAACTTCCCACCATGAGTGACATATTAAGTACCGCCGTAAATGCAAGCAATAAAAAAATTTATTTTATCTACAACTTCAGGCAGGTAGATGATTTTATGATAATTGTAATTGCCTGCAGTGAAACAAAAAAAACGCAGCAATTTGTTATTAACTATTCTGATGGCAGATGGGAAACAGATGTATTATCTGAGGCGGTGGATGATGAAGTTTTTAAACTTATATGCCGCAAGCTGGAAACAATATTTTATGAGCGTGCAAACCCTGGCTCGCAAGAAAATTTATCCAGCCTGTCAGACATGAATGCTGAGGCTGAATTTTTATTAAACATCTAATTTTCTGATAAAAATTTATTGTACCAATAAACGTTGATAGGTTGTTCAAAAAGAATTATTTTCTTTTTGCCTGGTCTCCTTTATCACCATAGCCGGCTTTTACTGTTTTCTTTGCGTGTTTCTTTTTATCCATACTTAAAGATCTGCTCACATCATCACTTTCTGAGAATTGTCCTTTACTATTTCTGCGCACGTAACGTTTATCATCATTTGGTGTAATCAATTCGCGTTTGCCACTCGCTTTTTTTGCGGACTTTGATGCTTTTGCCATGTTTATATTTTATATTTTACCTGATTCAAGAGGTATGCCAAACGGCTGAGGATGACTGTACTATTCATGCACGACGGGTTGATAAATACATTCAGGCAGAAATACTTTTATCAGGTTTTTATAGAACAAATGGTTTTGTGCACCTATAGTTTTGATGCACCAATATTCATAATTTTAAAATTAGCTGCCAGGCATTCAAGTTTTCTTCAAAATTCAAATGTTGTTTTGCATTCATTATTAAGTTTGTTCAATCTGCATGCTATCAAAATTTAGTAAGTTATTTTTATTGTATATGCTTTTTCTGTTGCCTTTACATTTGCGGGCACAACAGAAAACCCTTGATTATTTTCTTCAGCAAGGCATTCAAAACAGCCCGTTATTAAAAGAAGCAAATAATACTATTCTTCTAAACAGGATTGACAGTCTTCGTATTCTTGCTCAATATAAACCACAGGTTAGCGGCATCAGCAATAACTCTTATGCACCTATTATACATGGCTATGGTTACGATGAGATCATTACCAACATCAGAAATTTTAATGAACAGATAAGTGCAACTAAAACATTTGTTGGTAAAAGAAATTTACAAATTCAGTTCAATGGAATTCAGTTGCTGAATGATTCAATTTCAATTGCAGGAAGAATTACGGAACAGGATCTGCGGCGTACAATTACTGCTGCATACATTGCAGCATATGGAAGCTGGCGGCAATTTAATTTCAATAATGAAATCTATAATTTGCTTTCAACAGAAGATACCATTTTAAAAAAACTTACACAGGCAAGTGTATATCGCCAAACAGATTATCTTACATTTTTAGTTACGCTGCAACAACAACATCTTGCAATAACGCTGGCAAAACAACAATATCAAAACGATTATGCAACGCTTAATTATTTATGCGGATTGGTTGATACTTCGTTTACGCCACTCGATTCTCCACACATTGCTTTGCAACAATTGCCTGATTATAACAATTCTATTTTCTATAAAAAATTTCTAACTGATAGTTTATTATTAAAAAACGCATCACAGCAAATTGGTCTTGCCTATAAACCAAGATTATCTTTTACTGCTGATGGAGGTTATGTGTCGTCTTTAACTTATGTACCGTATAAAAATTTTGGCATGAGCGCCGCCATCAATCTTACTATTCCAATTTATGATGGTAACCAGCGTAAACTGCAATACCAGCGTTTAGACATTCTTGAGCGAACACGCATCAGCAATCGCGATTTCTATACAAGTCAATATCAGCAACAGGTTGCACAGCTTTCGCAACAATTACAAACAACCAATCAAATTATTAATGAAACAAACGATCAGCTAAAATATGTTCGCACGTTAATGGATGCAAACCGTAAGCTGCTTGTTACGGGTGATGTGCATATCGCAGATTATGTTATTGCTATCAGCAATTATCTAAATGCAGAAAATACCATCACACAAAATATTATAAAGCAATTTCAGGTTATCACTCAAATTAATTATTGGAATAAACAATGAATAAATTAATACACATAATATCTTTCTTTTTGTTGTTGAATTTTTTACAGTCATGTAAAAATAATGGCGGAGACAGTGCTGATGAAGATGTTTCTCCTGAAGATGTGGTAAGCCAGGTTACGATTACACATCCTGCGCAAAGCAGCATAACAGAAAAAGTTGAATTGAATGCAACTTCTGCTTTTTTGCTAAAAACATTTGTCACGTCTAATGCAATTGGTTATTTGCAATCTTCGGGCATTAAGGTGGGTGATTATGTAAGCAAAGGGCAAACACTGTTTACCATTAAAACAAAAGAGGCGGCTGCTTTAGGCAATACAATAAACAATCTCGATACATCATTACATTTTGAAGGTGTTACCAAAATAACATCACCCATCAGTGGTTATATAACACAGCTAACTTACACGGCAGGAAGTTATGTACAGGATGGCGAACAACTTGCTGAAATAACAGATAAGTCAAGTTTCGCTTTTTTACTTGATCTGCCTTACGAATTAAAATCATATCTCGCTCAAAATAAAATATTGTTATTGCACCTTGCCGATAGTACTATATTGAATGGATATGTACAGTCAGCGTTGCCATCGGTTGATTCGGCAGCGCAAACGCAACGTTATATCATTAAAGTAAACACCAATAAATTAATACCCGAAAATTTAATTGCAAAGGTTGAATTAACGAAACAGCAATTAAACAATGTAACCTTATTACCAAAAGCTGCAGTGTTAAGCAATGAAGAGCAAACACAATTTTGGATAATGAAATTGATTAATGATAGCACTGCAGTAAAAACAGATATAAAAAAGGGAATTGAAAATAACGACAGTATACAGATTGTTGAACCGCCATTAAACGATTCAGATGAAATTGTTCTTACGGGAAATTATGGATTAAGTGATACAGCGAAAGTGAAAGTGAATATGAAATAAGTAATTACTATAATTATTTTTTTGCCGGTTTCAGCAAAATTTTTTTTGCGATAAACAATTTATATTGTCCTGTTGATTGAAAATATGCATTATCAGAAGAACTGCCTTTAAACAATAATGCATTACCACCTATTATTGCAGCAACACTCCAAACATTGCCGTTGTAACCAATCGCACCTTTGTAAATGCCCATAGGTTCCATGCTTATTTTGTTCGTACTTGCTTCAGAATTTCGTTCCGTTGTAAAGTTTATGTTGAGATTACCAACGAGAGATGCAGTAACAAAAAAATGCTGCGTAATAACAGCTGTATATGCATATCCGATTCCCGGACCAACAGTTATAAAATGGATGTTATTAATGCCAGCTTGTGGTAATTCATCAGCAATTTTTGCAGGCACAAGCGAACTATCGCCTTTCGTTAATCCATAATATATTCCGCCTCCGTATAACAGTGTACCGGCTGACTTTCTCTGCCATTCATTTTGTACCATTGCAGCCCTGTAAGAAAATCTTTTTGAATTAGTAACACGATAAGCAGATAATCCAAAAAGATCCATTTTTACATCGTTGCGATAATAATAACTATTATCATTTGCTGCACCATATCCTTTTGGCAAAATGTAAGCACCTTTATATGCGGTAAGAGCTGCATCTATTGCCCACTTATTTGGAAAAATATGTAACTGAAAATCGAAGCCGCTCGTTTTGCCGCGGTCTTTGCTATTGTTTAAAAAATTAAAACCGTAAGCAATATTTAGTGTAAGGTTTTTATAAGTAGCGCCGATACCAAACCCCAGTTTTCCATTAGTAGAATATTTTAAATCACTGCCATTATCTAATGATCGAAAGGTTAAGTTATCGTACTTCTGCGTGAAATAAACCCGACCCATAAATAGATTAGGATACGTTTTATAAAAACTTGAATCGTGAGATGTGACTTTTTGAGATGAAGCAATACCCGAAATTGCAATTAGTGTGATCAGGATAAGAGCAAATGGAAAAAGCTTTTTCATTGATTACAATAAAAAATTAATAATAAGGACGGAGATGATTGAAGTGCCGGATATATTCTTATAAATAACAGACATAATCATTTATCAATTCAAACTCTGTACCATAAAAGCTATTCAATATTGCAACCTAAGATTTCAGCACCTGGTTATACTTATTAAAACGGCAACTATTGGCAGCATTTAACGAATTCTATTTTTTACTTCTAATTTTCCACAACTTCATTCATCATTTTAGCTTTCTAAATAATGTGCCATGAAAAAATTAGTTGTTATTGCAGTTGTATTTACAGCTATCAATTGTAAAGCGCAGAATGTGCCTGCTTCGGTTAAGTCAGCATTTCAAAAATCATTTCCGGGTATAACAGTAAAAAAATGGGATAAGGAAGATGGCGGTTATGAAGCCAATTTTAATAAGGATGGCAAGACAATGTCTGCAACCTTTGATGCAAACGGAAACTGGCAGGAAACGGAAACGGATATAAAAGTTAGCGAATTACCGTCCGCTGTATCAAACTATATTAAGGCAAATTATAAAGGTGCGCGTATTAAAGAAGCCGCAATAACAGAAACAGCCAAAGGAAAAATGTATGAAGCAGAAGTAAAAGGAAAAGATTTGCTTTTTGATATGCAGGGCAGGTTTTTAAAAGTAGAAGAAGATTAACCTTGACATTATTAAAATGCATTGAAGCATGATCGTTTGTCAATGCTCGCAAAGTCGCTTACTAGTGCTATGCAATTTTGTAAAAACGATCGTCTCGAATTCTATTATTGTTCGCATTAAATTGCTGCGCGATGAATAATGGTAAACTAAATTTTAATTATCAACGCAGCTTATATAGGCTGATTGTTTTTACAACTATTGTACGATGTATTTTAGCCGCAAATATTGAATTTGGCAATGATGAAGTTTATTATTGGACCTATGCTTTGCATTTGCAATTATGTTATTTTGACCATCCGCCATTAGTGGCTTTTTTTATAAGATTTTTTACTTTCAATCTTACATTAAACAACGAATTGTTTGTACGGCTTACTGCAATTATCGGAGCTGCGATTAACACATGGCTTATCTATAAAATTTTAAGCCGTATTAAAAACGAAAAGGCAGGATGGCATGCTGCATTGTTATATACCGGTTGTGTTTATACAACATTTATCAGCGGCTTTTTAATTATTCCTGATTCGCCGCAAGTAGTGTTTTGGTTATTATGTGTTTACCTCCTGATTAAAATTTTTGTATTAAAAGAAAACCAGGCAAAGAATTTTTTATGGTTTGGTATTGCCGCCGGCATAGCAACTATGTGCAAAGTGCATGGAGTTTATTTGTGGTTCGCTGCAGTGTTATTTATTATTTGTTTTGATAGAAAACAGTTTTTAAAACCGCATCTTTATTTATCAGGCATTATTACGCTCATTATTATTTCACCCATTTTCATCTGGAACTATAACAATTCGTTTATTACTTATACATACCAGGGCGCAAGAGTTGTGATAAATAATGGCGTACAACTGTCTTCTTTTTTAAGAGAAATTTTTGGAGAAATAGCGTATTGCAATCCTGTGATTTTTGCGTTGATATTAATTACAATTATTAAAACAATCCGTAAACGTTTATTTGTAACAAGCAGAGAATTATTTTGGTTGCTGATATTTTTAAGCCTTCCACTTATTTTAGTTTTGTGGGCTGTATCATTATTTCGTGATACGTTACCACACTGGAGCGGACCTGCTTATATTTCTTTATTAATATTCACAGCGTTTTATGCTGAAAAATCTTTTAAAGAAACAAGTTTTAAAAAAATATTGCGCAGCGCAAACGTGCTTGTGCTTGCAGTATTAGTGATTGCATTTTCAATCATTAATTTTTTGCCGGCGAGCCTTGGTAAAAAAGATGAACAAAATTTAGGCAGCGGAGATTTTACAATGGACTTATATGGCTGGAGCGATTTTAAAAATGATTTCAAAAAATTGAAAGATGCAGATGTGCAAACGCATCAAATGAATAATGACGCGGTTATTCTTTCAAACAAATGGTTTCCTGCTGCACACCTTGATTACTATGTTGCCAAACCTCTCCACATGAAGCTTTACGCTTTCGGACCATTATTCGACATTCATAATTTTGCGTGGCTTAATAAAGAAAATGGCGCATTAAAAAAAGGTGATGATGCTTATTATATCTCACCATCAAATTATAGTTCAGTGCCAGACAGCAGCTTGATAAATTCTTTTTCACTTACTGAACCACCTGTAATTATTCATCAATACAGAAACAAAGTGCCTGTAAGAAATTTTTATGTTTATAGAATGAAAAATTTTAAATAACTGCTACAACTTAACATGAAGATTTAAAGACAACCCATAATTAATGGGATACGTTTTTACAGGCGTTCCTTTATTAATTGAATTAATTCCATATCTTAATTCAGGACTTAAACTAATATCCATTGAGTGGTTAATTGAATACTTTGCTTCAATACCTGTATTCAAAGTAAAAAATGTTTTTCTTACGCCTTCAATTTTATCAATCGTTTCATTGTCATCGTTATTATTAACCGCATATTCTACCTGCACCTTATCGCTCATAACCTTGTTCAAGGCAACACCGGTATGAGCACTCCATTTTATTTTTTTATCGCCAAAATTAAAACTAACCAATGCCGGAAAAGAAATATAGTTAAGCCGCAGCATTGCATTAGAAACAAAAAGCGAATCACCTGCGGAAGGCGTTATACCTGTTTTAGAAATTTCAGCCAAACCATAGGATGTAGCAAGCTTAAACTTATATACGCCATTATCATCCTGCAATGCATTTACTGCTGTTGAAGATATTGATACAAAAGCATCTGAAATGGAAACGCCGGATGTTAAAGAAAATCTCTTGTCAATATTGTAAGAAGCAAGTAATCCCCCGGTGAACGATACATCAGGTTTCTCTCTTTTTTCATAATCGGTCTTATGCTCATTGTCAAATTCGTATTGTTCAATAAATCTGCCTGAGATATGATCAAACGAAAAGAACGGAATAAGTTCTACATCATGCTTTTTAAAATGCAAAGAGATTTCCGTAGTGGTTTTATTTGATAAGATTTTATTATCTGGTGCTGCATTATTAACGAGCGCTGCTTTATTTGTAATAAATGGCTCAATAGGTTTTGTTGGTAATTTATCGAAAGAAGACAGACCAATTAAGCTTGTTATAGTATCATCTGTTTTTAATAAAGAATACTTTTTTGATGAGCCTTTGATCTTATCATCAATTGCCGGCTCCGTCACTTTTAATAAATCTTTTCGGCTTGATGTTGCGATAAAATTTTTATTGTGATTTATGATTGAATAAGGTTGAGTTTTAACATGTGCATTTAGTTTAAGATTTACCGATTTTGCATCTTTTGGTTTTTGAATGACAAATACATCATTTAAAATAAAAGGTATTAATAAACATACAACCACTGCAGCGGCACCTAAGCTAAAAATTTTCCACGTATGACCTTTAGGCTCCTCTTTTTTTAAGGATAATTTTTTATTTATTTCTGACCAAACTGCTTCTGCTGGCGCTTCAGCATATTCTTTTAAATTACCCAGGAAAAACGCATCAATATCGTCGTGTAAATTATTATTCATTAGCGGCGATTTTTTTAAAAAAATTAAAACCTTTCAATTGTTTTTTAAGATTTTGTCTTGCATCAAATAAGTTTGACTTTGATGTGCCTTCAGAAATACCAAGCATCTGCGCTATTTCTTTATGTTTCAAACCCTCAAAAACATACAGGTTAAAAACAAGGCGGCTGGTTAACGGAAGATTTTGTATGCATCTGATTAAATTTTTTAAGTCAATGGAATCTGCTTCAAAAAAAAATGGTGAATTTATTTCCGGTAAGGAATGAATACTTATAAGCGGATACTTACTTTCTTTTTGCCTTAGTTTTTGCAGGGCGCAATTCACAAAAATTCTTTTCATCCATGCCTCTAAAGAACCTTTAAACCTGAACTGTTTTATGCAGGCAAAAACTTGTATAAAACCTTCCTGCAAAATATCCTCGGCATCTTCTTTTGTTTGCGCGTACCGCATACAAATGCCCATCATTTTCGCAGCAAAAATTTTATACAGATGATTTTGAAAAACACGGTCATTAGCCACACAGCCTTTTACAAGTATTTTTTCATCTGTCAACTGAAGCTGATGTTTTAAATGCATGATGCACGTTGCCTAAAAATGGTTGGCTCGATGTAATTTATTAAACAATATTTAGTTTTCTTTCTGAAGGAAATCTGATGTTTTTTGCAACACCCAACTATTGTGTGCGCTTGCACATCTATATAATCGTACAAAGCGCTTATGAATATTAACTCCAAAAATGTAGTAAAACAGGGGCTCTGTCTTTTTGTGTTTATAATAATTTCTGTTTGTATTATTATATATCTGCCATGTAAGATTTATAATTTTCCTCCACCACAAAAATTCTCAGGTAATTTTCTTTATAATCCTTACAACGATTCGCTTGGTTCTTGGCAGCAATCAAATTTTCACGCCCATAGCGTTGCATGGAATGGAACAACGAGTGGTAAAGACAAAGCTTCCGACATTATAAATCTATACAGGAAAAGAGGATACAATTATGCATGCGTATCTAACTATGAAGATTTAGCACCTGAAGATAAACAGCCTAACGCGATTAATGTATATGAACATGGATACAACATTTCAAAAACGCATGAGTTAGTTATAATGCCGCAACGTGTTTGTTATAACGATTTTCCTTTTTTTCAATTTGCCAGTTCTAAACAGTTTATAATTAACAAGCTTGACGAGAATGCAAAAGCAATTGCATTAGCACATCCCGATATAAGAAATGGATATAGTGATGATGATCTAAAAAAGCTTACAGGATACAACTTAATGGAAGTATTAAATCACTCTGTTAATTCAAGTAATAAATGGGATGTTGTATTGTCTGCCGGTAAACCTGTTTGGATTATTGGAGATGATGATACGCATGATATAAATGACACAAATCAAACTTTTACTAACTGGACAATGATTAACTGCAATTATTCAAACAAAGATTCTCTTATAAGAAATCTTATGAATGGAAATGCCTACGCAGTAACAGGAAAAAATGGTAAAAATGATAATAAGCTGGTAAGTTTTACAACCAGCGGATTAAATGTTCACATACAAATACAAAACAAGGCTGACAGTATAAAATTGATTGGACAGAATGGAATAGTAAAGAAAACGTTTTTTTATACCGATAAACTCTTTTACAATTTTAAAACAGAGGATACATATATACGCACTGTAATTTATAATAAAGCAACTACAATGTTTTTAAACCCTGTTTTGCGATACGATGGTCTTGCTAAGCCAGTAAATATTTCAACGGCAACAACAAATTTTTTTGAAACGTTTTTATACAAAAGCTGCTTATTAGTATTTTGGTTTTTGATAGCAATTCGCCTTAATATCGTTACTGCTTCAACAATTTTGAAACTTCTTAAAATTAAATGGCATCAAAAGGATGTGATGCCACAATTGAGCGCAGAATATTAATGAGATGAGTATGGTTGATTTTAAACCTTTCGGCTTAATTTTTTGAAAAGAAAAATAAATGCACTTACGGCTAAACATTGTACTATTATTACAAACCAAAAAATTGCATGTACGTTTTGTTCATATAAATAGCCAATGGAGGTACTTCCAACAAGCCAGCCTAAACCATATGCTGTATTAAAAATCCCATAGGCAAAAGCCCTGTTTTTTCCAGGAATAATATCAGCAATTGCAGCTCTCATAATTGTTTCATGAACAGCCATTACAATTCCCCATAAAATCAAACTAAAAAGAACAGCAGAAAACGAAAAAGAAAAACTGAAAAACGGAATTACAGCTGTTAAAAGAGGAAGCACAATCAAAGACTTCAATCCAACCTTATCATATATTTTTCCTATTGCTAATGCTGCTATTGCATCAACTCCCATCGCTATGGCATAAAACAACGGAATTTGCGTATCGGTGAGTACATGGTTTGTTTTTAGATGATAAGCTATAATTTGAAAGTTTGCGAAACCGAGTACACTTAAAAATGCAAACACCATGTACCTCCAAAATATTGAAGGAAGTTTTCTTGGAGAATGTGCTTCAGTATTATCATCAACATAATGTTCCTCTAATCTTTCCGGTTCAGGAACTTTTATTCGTGCTACAGTAAGAAAAATGATGGTGAATATTGCGGGAATCCACATCAATCTAAAACCTAATTTATATGAGCCATGTAAAAGAAAAATCGCAGAGAAAGTTAGCGGGCCAACTATGGCGCCAAGCTGGTCCATAAATTCATGAACGGCGAAACCAAATCCTCTGCCCGTATTAGAAGTTGCGAATGAAAGCATGGTGTCTTTTGCTGGTGAGCGAACAGATTTCCCAAATCGTTCCAGCACTACAAAAAAAGCGGCGAGTTGCCAATTGTTGGTTAATGCAAGCAAAGGAATTGAAATAAGTAAACCATATCCTATGAATGTTATCAGCCAATAGGATTTTGTTTTTGCTGCAACGTAACCCGACAATAAACGAAAAGCATAACCAATAAACTCGCCTAATCCACTTACAAAACCTACTATGCCGGCACTTGCACCAAGCAAAGCAAGATAAGGCGCTGTAATGCTGCGACCACCTTCATAAGTAATATCACCAAACATGCTGACTACACCAAACAGCATAATGAATTGCCATGATGTTTTACTTAACAGCTCGTTTTTGTTTTTCATCTTATTTCAATTCGTTAGGCGAATTACAAACACGGTATAATGATGACGGCATTAAAAATAAAACTATGAAACAACTTAAGCGTTTGCTTTTTTGTATTGCTTTCCTTTATAAATAAGCCGGATAAATGTTGGCAACACAACTAACAATAATGGTAATGCAATTACAAAACCTCCAATAACGGCGATGGCGAGTGGCTGATGTAATTGTGCTCCGGTTCCGATGCCCAGTGCTATTGGTGTAAGTGCAATGATAGCGCCGAGTGCTGTCATTAATTTTGGGCGAAGACGTGTTGAGATTGCATAGATCACGGCATCATCTGCATTGTTTGTTTCTTTAAAAGATTCTTTGAATTGTAAAAAAGTGAAGATGGCATTTTCACCAATAATACCAACAATCATAATTAAGCCTGTATAGCTGCCAACATTTAATGGCGTGCCTGTAAAATATAACGCCATAAAACTTCCTGAAATACCAAGTACAGCAATCAGTAAAATAATAAGCGCGATGCGATAATCTTTAAACATAAAAAGTATTACACCAAACACCAGCAAACTTGATGAAATTAATATGATAAGCAATTCATGAAATGATTGTTGCTGTTCTGCATAAGCGCCGCCATATTCAATGCTATAACCTTGCGGCAAAGAAATTTTTTGAGAAACTTTTTGTTGAATTTCTTTTATAGCACTTCCTAAATCACGGTTATCAAGCCTTGCTTCTACTACACCCATATTCTGCAGATCTTCGCGGTCTATTTCTGCCTGCCCGGAGTCAGGCGTAATTTCAGCAAGTGATGTGATTGATTTTAATTGACCGTTCGGTAAAAAAATCTGCATTTGTTTCATCTCATTTAAACTGCGTGAGTTGTTTCCTGCATACATAATGCGCACATCGGTTTGCTGGTCTTTATCATACACACTTCCCACAACATTTCCTTCAACAGCAGTTTGTAATTGCGATTGAAAATCTGATGGTGTAATTCCAAATTGCGCAAGGTTTACATAATTAGGTAACACGTTTATTGTTGGACCTGTTATAGTGATTCCATCAAAAACATCGGCAGTACCTTTTACACTGTCAACAATATCTGCAACCTGTTCTGATAATGTATGCAAAGTGTTTTCATCATTACCAAAAATCTTTACTTCAATTGGTTGAACAGATGTCATCAAATCACCCAACATATCTCCAATCACTTGTCCAAAATCTACACGCAATGCAGGCTGCGAGCTTTCAATGCGTTGACGAAGATCAGAAATTACCTCGTCTGTACTTTTCTTTCGATCCTTCTTCAATTGAATTAAATAATCACCCGTATTCGGCTCAGTAATAAAAAAGCCCATTTGTGTTCCCGTACGTCGTGAATAAGCTTGTACTTCAGGAACCTTAACGATTTCTTTTTCGACCTCTTGCAACATACGATCTGTTTCCGCAAGCGATGTTCCCGGCGGTGAAGTATAATCAAGTACAATACTTCCTTCATCCATATCTGGCAAAAAACCTGTTTCAAGATTTGGATAAATTAGAATGATGGAACCAATCAACACCCCAATAAATAAAAAACTGATATATGAATGATTGATGAAGAATGAAACCCAGGGTTGTTTTTTTACTGAGTGTGCCTTCTGTTTTGATTCTTGTTTTTTAGTTTTTGACCCTTTTGAAAACAGAATATAAATAACAGGTAATGCCAACCATGTTACAAAGAACGAACACACTAATGTAATGAGCATTGTGTTTGTAAGCACTGTAAAATAAGCGCCGGCAACACCACTCATTAATTTAAACGGAAGAAAAATTACAATGGTGCTGAGCGATGAACTTACCATTGCAGGAAACAAATATTTTATTGCTTTTTGTACTAACACGAGTGATGATTCATCAGGATGTTCTTCATGTGTGCGATGGATTTGTTCAACAACAACAATGGCATCATCTATAATTAAACCGATGGCTGCAGCAATTGCGCCGAGCGTCATTATATTTAATGTTTGCCCTGTTGCATATAACACAATTATTGTAAGCAATAATGTAACGGGAATTGTAACAAGTATTACGCTGCTTGCTTTGAATGATCGTAAAAAAAGAATGGCAACAAAAATCGCTAATGCCAATCCAATCCATAAACTATCAGTAACACTTTTTATAGCATCGTTTACAAAATCCGCCTGTATATAATATGGTTTGATGGTAACATCTTTCGGTAAAATTTTTTGCAGGTCTGCAACCTGCTTTTTCATTTGGGTTGATAAGTCAACCAAATTTGTATTAGGTTGTTTAACGATGGCAAGCAGTAAACTTTCATGCCCGTTGGCATTGATTTTTACATATTCTTTTGCATTTTGAATACTTATATCCGCAATATCTTTTAACAGCGTGATGCGTTTGTTGTTATTGCTCACAACAATATTTTGTAGTTGCTCCAGCGAACTCACCGATGCATCTGTAATGGTTAAATACATCTGCCTGTAATCATTTAAATAACCATTGCTTTGAATGATATTATTTTGACCGATCACATTGCTCACCATTGCGGGCGTTATGCTGAGCGCATTCATTTTTTGCTGATTCAACACAACATCATATTCTTTTGTTTTGCCACCAATCACACGCACTTCAGAAACACCGGTAACTCTTGATAAATATGGCTTGATGGTATACATCGCCAGCATCTTCATTTCAATAGGCGAACGTGTGTGACTCTCCAGCGAATAACCCATTACAGGAAGAATAGATGGGTTCATGCGTTCAATTGTTATATGTACACCCGGAGGCAACTGATCCTGAGCTTCATCAATTTTGGATTGAATGCGCTGCTTCGCTAAATCAACGTTTGCATTCCAGTTTAGAAAAGCAGATATTTCACAACTGCCGCGACTTGTAATGCTGCGAATGTTTTGCAGATCGGGAACTTGTTTAACTGCATTTTCCAGTTGACGCGTTACCGTGATCATCATTTTATCAACCGGCTGCTGACCTGCATCTGCAATAATTTTTATTTTAGGAAAAGTGATCTCGGGAAACAACGCAGTTTGCATTTTTGAATAGGCAAATGCACCGCCAAGCAAGATGATGACAATAAGAACTGTGATGGGATTTTTATAAGTAACAAAAAAGTTTTTCACTAATTCTTTCTTTATTGTTTTGCGTTTTTAGCGCGGCAATGTAGATGGAGATTTTGTAGAAAATCTAAACTATGAAGATATGTATGGATTGATGAATGTTGAAGTATTGCAGCAATAATTGGCGCAATAGATAAACGCTGCAGCCTGGTATGATGAAGAAAGTGGGAGATAGGAGAGAAGTTAGTAATAAAAAAAGATTGACCTCAAGGTCAATCTTTTTTCTGTGATCCCGTTGGGATTCGAACCCAAGACCCCAACATTAAAAGTGTTGTGCTCTACCAGCTGAGCTACGAGATCAACCCATTGAAACTATTCACTAATTTTTTGGGAGTGCAAAAATAACCGAAAATGCTATTGCTCCAAACTTTAAAAATTGTTTTATGCATATGTCATAAACATTCAACAAACATTTTTTAATAAGTAAATTTGCACAAACACAAAAATACATGGCGTGGTTTACAGATAAAGTAGTGTTGGTTACCGGCGGAACGGATGGTATTGGAAAGGCTTTGGTTAATGCATTAATGCGCCAGGGAGCAAAAGTTGTTGCCTGCGGGCGCAATTATGACAAGCTCTATCAGTTGCAAACTATTTATGCAGGCAAACCTTTGATAGCCTTATCAACCGACGTAAGTAGTGAGAGTGAATGCAAACAACTTATAGCGCAAACAATAAAAAATTACGGTAAGCTTGATGTGTTAATTAACAATGCCGGTATTTCAATGCGTGCATTGTTCAGCGAAACTTCGCTGGATACTTTACACAAAGTAATGGACACAAATTTTTGGGGCGCTGTTTATTGTACAAAATATGCGCTGCCCTATTTAATAAATCAAAAAGGAACTGTTGTTGGAATTTCTTCTGTTGCAGGCTACAGAGGTTTACCAGGCCGCAGCGGATATTCTGCTTCAAAGTTTGCATTGCAGGGCTGGATGGAAGCCATACGAACTGAACTGATGGATTCAGGCGTGAACGTTATGTGGGTTTGTCCCGGCTTTACAAGATCAAATATTCGAAATGCAGCACTTAATAAAAATTCTGTGCCGCAAGGCGAAACACCGTTAAATGAAAATATTTTAATGAGTCCCGAAGAATGTGCTTCACATATTTTAACAGCGATTGAAAAACGTAAACGTACATTGGTGCTTACAAGGCAGGGAAAAGAAACTGTTTTATTAAATCGCTTTTTACCTTCATTTGCAGATAAAATGGTTCACAAATTCTTTTTTAAAAACGGAGTTTTAGTAAAATAAACAATTGTCTTTTTTTTGCATTGCATGCCCATTGTAACTCTTTCAACAGATATTGGTCAGGGCGACTACGTTGTAGGCGCAATTAAAGGACAGCTTTTACAGGCAATACCTTCTGCTTCAATAATTGATATTACGCATCAGCTTATTGCCAATAACTATTTGCACGCAGCCTATGTATGCTCAAATGCATTTTCATTTTACCCGGCTGCATGTTTTCATGTTGTAATTATTAATTTGTTTGATAAAAAGCCTTCACATTTATTAATTGCACCTTTCAAAAATCAATTTATTGTTTGCCCTGATAATGGTATCATCACAATGATCACCGGCGAAAAACCTGCAGAAGTTTTTTCTGTTGAAATAAAAAATCAAAACAATAAAGGCGTTTTAAACTTTACTTCAGCTATTGCTGATGTTTTGAAACTGCTGGAACAAGGCGCTTCATTAAAAACTATTGCGGAACCTGTTATTGATTTTGAAGAAAAATATCCGTTCCGTTCTACGGTTGGACCAGACTGGATCGATAGCCAGATAATTTTTATTGATCAGTTTGAAAACGTTGTTATCAATCTCACTAAAAAAGAATTCGACGAACATTGTAAAGGACGAAAATTTAAAATTGTGTTGCCTGTTCGTAATGATGGCGGCATTGAAAACATCAGCGAAAATTATGCATCAGTAGAACAAGGTGAAAGGCTTGCATGGTTTAATTCTGCGGGTTATCTTGAACTCGCTATTAATAAAGGAAATCTTGCAGGTCTGTTTGGTTTGCGGCGTTTCTCCGGAGGAACAACACTTAATGCGCTTCCGCAAAACAAACTGATGTATGAACGTGTAAAAATCTTTTTTGAATGATGTTTTATGCGCTTTCAATCATACTTTAATACAGCAATAAAAATTATTAATGCATACGATGGTGCAATTCCACTTTCTCATTTTCTAAAAAAATATTTTTCAGAAAATAAAAAGCATGGTTCTACAGACAGAAAATTTATAACACAAGCTTGTTACAATTATTACCGGTTAGGATTTGCTTTAAAAAATATTCCGGTTGAAGAGCGTTTAAAGATTTCAATTTTTTTGTGTAATGAAAATGCAGGAGGATGGAAAGATTTGTATGATTCAGATTGGATTGAAGAATGGGACGAAGCGCTAGAAAAAAGAATCTCTTTTATTCAATCACAATTTAGTTTTTCGGTTGATGATATTTTTCCGTTTAACGACGTAAGCAACGATTTGGAAAAAGTTGATTTTGCTTTATCACATCTTATACAGCCAAATGTTTTTTTACGAATAAGAAATCATCAACAGGAAAATATTTTTAATGTACTGCATCAACATCAAATTGTATTTGAAAAAATAACTGAGGATTGTATTGCTGTTTCAAATGCAACAAAAATTGACAACATAATTGAGATCGATAAAGATGCAGTGATTCAAGATTATGCATCGCAAAGAATAAAAGAGTTTTTAAGTATAATAAAATCCAAAACCCCGGATCTGAAATCCGAAATTAAAACATGGGATTGTTGTGCAGGCAGTGGCGGAAAATCAATTTTAGCTTATGATGTTTTGCAAAACATAAACTTAACTGTTTCCGATGTTCGGTCATCCATCATTCATAATCTTAAAGAAAGATTTAAAAAAGCAGGTATTAAAAACTATAAATCTTTTATTGCTGATATATCAAATGCAAAATTTGAAATTGCAAATTTGAAATTTGATTTAATTATCTGCGATGCACCTTGTACAGGCAGCGGTACCTGGAGCAGAACACCTGAACAATTATTTTTTTTTCAACCTGAAAAAATTAATTATTATCAAAGTTTGCAGAAGAATATTGTTGCGCATGCGATTAAGCATTTAAACAGGCAAAGCTATTTTCTATATATAACATGTTCTGTTTTTAAAAACGAAAATGAAGATATAGTTGAATTCATTCAGGAACATTTTCAATTTACTTTAATTAAAAGTGAATTACTGAAAGGTTATAATAAAAAAGCAGACACCATGTTTGCGGCGTTGTTTAAAAATTAATATTGCAAAGACATACTATTTAATAAGCGGGATATTTTTTGTGTTGATATTGTCTCTGTATTGCAAAGTATATTTACCCTGAGGCAAATTATTTAAATCGTTCAAAGTAAAATCATACACTTCCTGCGCATCTGTTATTAATTTTTTTACTGCAACAATCTTGTTCTTCGAATTTAAAAGGCAAACGGAAACATAACCATCAACAGGTGCAACCAATTTTACAAGAATTGCATTTGTAAAATTTGTTGAAGAAGTAAGCAGCCATTCAGTTCCATACAACAATGTATTTTGTTGCTGTTTTAAAATTGCGTAGGCTTTTTTCATGTCAGGAATTCCATAACCATACCTGTTATCCGGCGTTGTATAACGATTCGCACTTTGATAAACTGCATCTAAAATTGTTGCGTTATTAAATTCACGAAAGCCCTGCCACAAGCAAGCAATTAAGCCATTGATGTTTGGATTTGAAAATGAAGTGCCGCTGCCAGATGAAACACCACCTGCAGTGTAAATGATCGTATTCAAACCAACGGATGCAATATTGGGTTTTATTTTTCCGGGATAACCATAGCTGCTGAATGAAGTAATGTTGCCCAACGTGTCTGTTGCCGCAACTGAACAAACTTTATCATCATCAGCCGGAAAAATTATATACTTCCAACTGTTGTTGCCTTCATTGCCCGCACTGTTTGTAACGATCATTCCTTTTTTTGCTGCATAGGTTGCGGCTCTTGAAACCATTGTTTGATTTTTATAAAACTCGTTGTAGGTATGATCGAATTGCGGATCATCAAACTGGTTATAACCTAACGATGAGGAAATCATATCAGCACCAACACTATCAGCAAATTCAGCAGCAGCAGCCCAATTATGTTCTTCTATTGGATATTCTGAATTTACGTTTTCACTTCTCAGCAACCAGAATTTTGCACGTGGTGCTGTGCCTATCATTTTGCCGGGCACATCGGATGCAATTATACTTAAACAATATTCGCCGTGCGCATCATCTTCATTAACACTGTTATCAAAATCAACAAAATCCTTTTCACCTAAAAATTGCTGGTGCGCTCTTGCACTGTCGAATGCAGTTATTGTTTTGTAATGATAAAAACCGGCATCAATAATTGCAATGGTAATTCCGTTACCATTTAAACCTTTGTTGTGTAAAAATTCTCCGTTATGAATATGCACCTGGTTATAAGAACTTCCGTAGTTGTATTTATTTGCTGCAGTGCTATTAACAATTGCATTGCTGTTAACGGATGAAATGGTTTCATTGAATTTATTTTCGAGTGATTTAGTTGTTGTAGATGTTGGTGCAACCGCCATCACTTTTTTTACAAATGAAAGTTTTTCGATGGCATTAATTGCTGATGTACTTGTTGTATAAATTAAAATTTGATTTAACCATTTTGACTGGCTTAAATAAGTTACTGCGCCTTGTGCCAACACCTGCGAAATGTATGATGGATTTACCGGTAAATCTGTGCTGTCAATTTTTATGTTATACCGTGTGCGCCTGTTGATGGCTTTTTGTGATAGATATTGTTTGGGCGCATTTAAATGATATGGCGAATTATTTTTATCGTTAAACTTTACAAGATATTTTGTGTATTGACTAAATGATATTGTGCTGAAAGAAAAATAAAGTGCAAACAGCAAAATAGTTTTGATAAGAACGTTTTTCATTTAAAACTTTTGTACCATAAAAATAAAGCCTGATTATTAAAATTGTTTTGATTTACCCGCTATGGCTAGCTGAATAATTTATTTCGATGAGTGGCTGCCGGATAGTAATGAAAAGCACGGTGAAGATTTGTGTTTTGCCCTGTGCCGGACTTGTAATGAATAGCCGGAACTTTCGCCAATTATTTTACCAGGATGATAGCCCCAAAAAATATTTATCTTGTTTGAATAAGATTAAGAGTGATGCCATAACTGCCATCGGCATAGCGTGCAGGCTCAGGTGTTGGCTGCCATGTCCAGTGCAAAAAGTTTTTATAAATTAAGCCGACATTTTTTGCGTAGACTTCGATTGAATAATTGCGCTGCTGATAATATTGCGGATCAAAGGTTGTGTCGGGAGAAGTTTCATCAATTTGAAAAACGGTTGCGGAACTGTCTACAATGCCCGCAAGCGTTGTATAAGGCGAATCAACATTTTG
This sequence comes from Bacteroidota bacterium, assembly GCA_048498595.1. GTDB lineage: Bacteria > Bacteroidota > Bacteroidia > Chitinophagales > Chitinophagaceae > Parafilimonas. The sequence goes on along the minus strand of JBEHXR010000019.1, from coordinate 341 downwards.
ATAGGTGTAATTCCATCCATCCATATATTGATAAGGCGAATTGGCAGAACGCGTATCAATGAAATTATTTCCCTGCCAGGTGAAGCCATTTCGCACAGGTGTAGCCAGCTTAACGAAACGGAGATTATTATCATCCATTACTTCAACGGCGCTTTTGGTGGGCGTAACATAATAAGATGAAAGACTGCGCCAGGGGTTCTGTTCGAGTGTATCTGTAATAAAGCGATAAACGATCCATGATTCACGGCCAGTATTATCTAAAAACGAACTGCCCATACTATCTTTTAAATGATAGCTGGTTGTAACCAATGAAGTACCGAACGCAGGAATATTTGTAGAAT
>JBEHXR010000018.1:0-23242 GCA_048498595.1 Bacteroidota bacterium | reverse complement strand
GAAAGATGCAGAACTAAAACCAAACTTTTGGAGAGCGCCAACCGATAATGATTTTGGTGCTGATCTGCAGAATGAATACAGTGCATGGAAACAACCTGAATTTAAACTGACCAATTTCACAAATGAAAAAAGCGATAGTATAGTTACCGTAAAAGCAAATTATGATATGCCATCTGTTTCGGCGAAGCTGATGTTGATGTATGAAATTTCAACGGATGGAAAAATAAAAGTTACGCAACAATTGATTGCAGATAAAACGGCGAAAGTTGCAAACATGTTTCGCTTTGGTATGCAAATGCAGATGCCGAAAGATGATGAATACATTCAATACTACGGCAAAGGACCTTATGAAAATTATATTGATCGCAACAGTTCATCATTCATCGGCGTGTATAAGCAAACAGTAGATGAACAATTTTATCCATACATACGTCCGCAGGAAACGGGAACCAAAACCGGTATAAGATGGTGGCAGCAAACAAATAAAGGCGGTAACGGTTTAATGTTTTACAGCGACAGTGCATTATCAATGTCGGCTTTACATTATTCCATTGAATCGCTGGATGATGGAACAGAAAAACATCAGCGGCATTCTGCATTGGTACCGCAGGTAAATTATACCAATGTTTGTATTGATAAAGTGCAGATGGGTTTAGGCTGCATCAATAGTTGGGGCGCCATTCCGCTGGATAAATATTTATTGCATTATAGCGATTATACATTCTCGTTTTATATAGCGCCGGTAAAACACCAATTGCAGTAAATCATATACAATAATTAATCGTTTCCGCCACCTGCGTTTTGGCTACAACAAAAGCAGATTTGTTGCCATTTGCGTCCATAAAGTAAGCGAAATTGCTTACGAATTAGGTTTTGAGCACCCGCAATCTTTTAGCAAGTTATTTAAGACAAAGACAAACGTTTCACCTTTAGAATTCAGGCAGTCGTTTAACTAAAATTCAAGTGTGGTCTAAAAATAACGCAAGCATTCATCAACCATATTTTTACTGCCAATAATAACCGGTGTGCGCTGATGTAATTCCGTTGGCTGTATATCTACAATGCGCATATTACCATCACTGGCTTTACCACCTGCTACTTCAATAATAAATGCAAAGGGATTGCATTCATACATCAAACGCAATTTGCCACCAGGTTTACCTTCAGTTTTAGGATACATAAAAATGCCGCCTTTAATTAATGTACGATGCAAATCGGCTACCATACTTCCAATATACCGATTGGTGTACGGTCCGCCATCTTTTTTTGTTTTCTGCTGGCAACAGGTAATATAATCCTGTATAGGTTTTTCGTACTTAAAAAAATTGCCGTGATTCACAGAATAAATTTTCCCTTCGGGCGGACATTTAATATCAGGATGACTTAAACAAAACTCACCAATTTCGGGATCGAGAGTAAAACCATTCACACCTCTGCGTGTTGCATATACCAGCATGGTTGATGAACCATACACAACATACCCTGCTGCAACCTGTGCAACACCGGGTTGCAGAAAATCATTTTTATCGCACGGCGTTCCGGGCTTACTAATACGTTTATAAATTCCGAATATCGTTCCCACAGAAACATTGGTATCAATGTTTGCACTTCCATCAAGCGGGTCAAACATCACTACGTATTTGCTCCCGTTGCTCATCTCATCATCAAACACAACAATATCATCCAGCTCTTCACTGCCAACGCCTGCACAACTTACGCCATGTTTCAACACACCAATCAACTGGTTGTTTGCATACACATCCATCTTTTTCACATCTTCGCCCTGCACATTTACATCGCCTGTTTCGCCCAGCATATCTACCAAACCAATTTTATTCACTTCAGCATTTATACGTTTTGCCGCAAGCCCGATATCTCTCAGCAATGCGCTTAACTCTCCCGTAGCATTAGGAATATTTCTAAAAGCATGAATGGTAAATTCATCTAACGTTGATACACGTCTGTTTACAGCCATACAATCGTTTGCTGCAAATGTAGTAAATGGCAAATAGCTAAATTTCATCACCAGGAATGTTAGTTAACTATCCTGCATTTTACAAATGTGTGTGCGCAGTAATAACAACTTCAATAATAAATAATAATTTAGCTTGATTGGATACTATGGTGTTACCACATTATAAGATCTGAACATTCAGCAATAAATAAAATGGATAAAGAACGAATCTATAAAATTTTATTTGCCAGCGTTTATCCGTTATACATTAAAAAGGCGGAAGCAAAAGGACGCACAAAAGAGGAAGTTGATACTATCATTTTTTGGTTGACCGGTTATAATAATCAAACGCTGCAACAACAGATCGATAAAAAAAATGATTTTAAAACTTTCTTTGAACAGGCACCTCATTTTAATGCAAATGCTTCAAAAATTACAGGCGTGATATGTGGTTACCGCGTTGAAGAAATAGAAGACAAGCTTATTCAAAAGATAAGATATTTAGATAAGTTAATAGACGAATTAGCAAAGGGTAAGAAAATAGAAAAGATTTTAAGAGCGTAATTGAATTAAGGATGATATAGAATATTCGTTAATAAAAAATTTATCATCTTTCTTTTTATAACTACAACGCACTTCACCTTTTACTCTAAGATTCAGCGCAATTTACCACCAACAAAGTCGCATTCACACAGCAATCGCACGGTCTTTCTTGACGAGATTTGTATCGTAATAAAAAATAAATAAGATGCGAAAAATAATTGTTCTTTCAATGATCACATTAGATGGAGTAATGCAGGCACCCGGCGGACCTAAGGAAGATACATCAGGGGGATTTGAATATGGCGGTTGGACTGCACCATATAGTGACGAAGTTTTTGACAAGGTGGTACAACAAGAATTGCAACCTGCAGATTATCTTTTGGGCAGAAAAACGTTTGAGATTTGGGAGGGCTATTGGCCGCAACATGCAGACTTTTGGCCAGGCATTAATGAAGGCACAAAATACGTGTTGTCTGCAACGAGGAAAAACTCAGATTGGAAAAACTCAGTTTTTTTCACTGATGTGGAGGATATCAAAAAGCTAAAGAATTCAGATGGTTCTAACATCCAGGTTTGGGGCAGCAGTGAGCTTATTCAGTTGCTGTTGAAAAATGACCTGGCAGATGAACTGCGGCTGAAGATCTTTCCATTGACACTTGGTAAAGGGAAAAATTTATTTAATCACGGTCCTATTCCTGCAGCATTTACATTAGTTGAAACTACCGTTACAACAACGGGCGTTATTATTGCCAGTTACAGGCGCGCAGGAGAAGTGAAGACAGGTACAGTTGGCGTTTAAGAAGAACCAAAACGAGAAAATAAAACTGGCGCAATTATTTGTTGTTGCACTAAATGAATAATTATTGAAATTAATTATGCAGGAAGTTTGACTGTGAATATTGATAATTCACCTGTAAAATATAATTCCTTTTCCATTGTTGCTAACCCCGATGCGTCGCAACGCACAATCAAAAAATATTGGCTAAAATTTTCTTTGACAGGTAGCTGTAATACTCTTCGTAAAATTTTATTTTGAAAAAATGATTCCCTTTTTACCTTCGTCGCTTTCATATATTACCTATAAGTGATACGATTGTCTAAAAAATTTCCGAAATCTTTTAAAAATAAAATATACAAGATGAGAAATGCATGTCTTTATTTTTTGTTATTGCTGTTTGTAAGCAGTTCTGTTTTTTCACAAACACAAACTACTTCAAACTACGATCAGCACATAGCTTTTGATCCGCTGTTTTATCCATCAAATGGAAATGAATACCGCAGCGCAAGTGGTGAGCCCGGACCGGCTTATTGGCAAAACCGTGCAGATTATAAAATAACTGCCACACTTGATACAGCACAGCACAGAATTACCGGAACGGTTATCATTACTTATAAAAATAACAGTCCTGATAATTTAAAATTTTTGTGGTTGCAATTAGATCAGAATATTTATCGCGAAGACAGTCGTGGTGAAGCAACAACATTGTTAACGGGTGGTCGCTGGGCAAACCGCACTTTTACAAAAGGCGATGAATTAAAATCGGTAGAAGTAATTTCAAACGGCACATCAACCAAAGCAAAATATATTGTAAGCGATACGCGCATGCAGGTTTGGTTGCCAAAAACATTACCAGCAAAAACAGGAACCGTTCAGTTAAAGATCGATTATGCTTTTGATGTTCCTGAATACGGAACAGACCGCATGGCAAGAATAAATACAGAGAAAGGATGGATATATGAAATTGCGCAATGGTATCCGCGCATGTGCGTATATGATGATGTGCTTGGCTGGAACACATTGCCCTACTTAGGTGCCGGTGAATTTTATCTTGAATATGGCGACATCGATTACACGATTACTGCGCCATCTAATTTAATTGTTGTTGGTTCAGGCGAAGTACAGAATCCATCAGAAGTTTATACACCCTCTGTAATGAGCAAAATAGCGCAGGCTAAGAACAGCGATAAAACTGTTTCAATTGTTAGCGCAAATGATTTAAGCGGCACTTCTTATCACCCCAATAAACCAACACTCACATGGCATTTTTTGTGTAAGCAAACAAGAGATGTTGCATGGGCTGCATCAAAAGCATTTATTTGGGATGCTGCAAGAATAAATTTACCGAGCGGTAAAAAAGCATTGGCACAATCTGTTTATCCGGTAGAAAGTGCAGGCGACAGTGCATGGGGACGTTCAACAGAATTTGTAAAAGGTGCGATAGAATTATACTCAAAAGAATGGTTTGAATTCACTTATCCTTCTGCAACAAATGTTGCCGGACGTGTTGCGGGAATGGAATATCCGGGTATTGTTTTTTGCGGATGGAAATCAAAAGAAGGTGGATTGTGGGGTGTAACCAATCATGAGTTTGGGCATAACTGGTTCCCGATGATCGTTGGCTCAAATGAAAGAAAATATCCATGGATGGATGAAGGCTTCAACACTTTTATAAATGGTGTTGACACAAAAGTTTTCAACAATGGAGAGTTTTACAGAAAGAGCGATGCAGAACGCATGGCTAATTATATGTTCAGTAAAAATGCTGATCCGATATTAACGATACCTGATGTAACACAGCAAAGCTTTCTTGGTATTGCCGCATACGCAAAACCGGGAATGGGTTTGGATATTTTGCGCGAACATATTTTGGGTGAAGAAAGATTTGATTCAGCATTCAGAACTTATGTAGCACGCTGGGCATTTAAACATCCAACGCCGTACGACTTTTTCAGAACGATGGAAAATGTAGGTGGCGAAGATCTTTCATGGTTCTGGCGCGGATGGTTTTTTACGAATGATAAACTTGACCAGGGTGTTACAAAAATTGATTATGTTGATAACGATCCAACAAAAGGTGCAAATATCACTGTTGTAAATAATGAGCAAATGGTATTGCCTGTGCCTATATCAATTGAAATGGATAATGGCCAAAAAGATTCGCTTACATTACCTGTTGAAATATGGCAGCGCGGTGGAGAGTGGACATTTCATTATCCATCTACTTCACGCATAAAATCAGTTACTATTGATCCGAATCATGATTATCCTGATATCAATCCTTCAAACAACAAACTTAGTGGTGCGCCGCCTAAACCTGTACCGCAAGGCACAACAGCAAATGATGTTATTAATAAATATTTAGATGCAGTTGGCGGCACAGATAAAATTAAAGACATAAAAGATTTATCGTATACTGCAAAAGGAAATGTGCAGGGACAAGATATAACGTTTACACGTGAGTACAAGGTACCCGGCAAAATGCTGATACTTGTTGCATTGCCCGGCATGAATGCAACGGCACAAAAACTTGTTGTAAATAATGACAGCGTATCTATGCAAAGCATGGGTAATACAGTTCCGGTAAATGATGCAATGACAAAACGCTACCAGGAACAAGCTTATCCTTTTCCTGAAATCAATTTTAGTAATTCAGGTTATACATTGCAACTTGATCCTATGCTTACAAATATTGATGGTAAAGATGCGTACATGATTACCGTAACATATCCTTCAGGCACTGTAAGTAAAAAATATTATGATGCAGCAACGGGTTTAAAATTAAGAGACGAAACAACAACAGACCAGGGAACTACTTCTTATGATTTTAGCAATTATAAAAATGTAGATGGAATAATGTTGCCATTTACACAAGTAGTTTCGCAAGGCGTTGATTTCACACTTAATGTTACTGATGCCAAAGTAAACAGCGGTTTAAAAGATGAAGATTTTAAATAATTGATTTCGTTAGATTGATAAGAGCGCACAGTGTTGTGCGCTCTTTTTATTTTAAATTACATATATTGTTTTCCTGAGAGAATAATTATGTCTTTTTATAACACCATCACCATAGTAATTGTATTGGCGGCAATCTTCGGTTATATAAATTATCGCTTTATAAAGCTGCCCAACACAATCGGCATAATGATCATGTCGCTTCTCACATCGCTCTTTCTTATTGCAACGAGTTGGATTCATCCATTGCTTTTTTACAAAAGTTTGCAGTTTATAAGCTCTGTAAATTTTTATAATTTATTAATGAAAGTAATGCTGAGTTTTTTATTGTTTGCGGGCTCCATTCATATAAACGCAGCAAGCTTAAAAAAGCAGGCAATACCTGTGCTTACGTTTTCAACTGTGGGCGTTATTCTTTCTACATTTATTGTTGGCGTTTTATTTTATTTAGCGGCATCAATATTTAAACTGCAAATAAGCTTTATAGAATGCCTGTTATTTGGCGCTTTAATTTCTCCAACAGATCCTATTGCAGTTTTAGGCATTTTAAGAGATGCACATATACCTCAATCATTAGAAATAAAAATAACAGGAGAATCTCTTTTTAACGATGGCGTTGCGGTTGTAGTTTTCATCAGCATATTTGATATTATGCAGGCGGGCATAGAAAATGTTTCTGCTGTAAATGCTGTTGTTCTTTTTGTAAAAGAAGCATTTGGCGGTTTAGCATTTGGTGCGGTATTAGGTTATTTAGGTTTTGGTGTTTTAAGGTCGATTGATAATTACAAAGTAGAATCAATGATAACGCTTGCTATGGTTATGGGTGGTTATTTACTTGCAGATAAATTACATATTTCCGGTCCGTTAGCCATGGTGGTTGCAGGCATTATCACGGGAAACAAAAGCCGTAAAGATGGAATGAGCTATATTACGCGTGACTATATTGATAAATTATGGGAGATGATTGATGAAATTTTAAACGCTGTGTTGTTTTTGTTGATTGGATTGCAAATGCTGTTAATACCTTTTAATGCGCTTGTGCTATGGCTCGGCATAATCAGTATTTTTATTGTGCTTATTGCGCGGTATATTTCGGTTGCTATTCCTATAAATTTTCTTCTTTTTAAAACGCCGTTTGAAAAAAATTCAACTTCTATTTTAACCTGGGGCGGATTGCGCGGCGGTATTTCAGTTGCGCTTGCGCTTTCATTGCCGTTAAGCACTCACAGGGAAATAATTGTTTCGGTAACATACATTATTGTTCTTTTTTCTATTACAGTGCAAGGTTTAACTATAGGAAAGCTGGTGAAGAAATTTAAAATATCGGATCAATAAACTATTATTTTAAATTTTACCGAATGGCAAAAAACATATTAGACAACTTCTCCCTCAGCTATGAAAAAGAAAGACATGAAACGGTTGTTGCAAACATTAACAACGGTGTGGTATTTAAAGGCACCAATTTATGGATATTGATCTTTGCCATCTTAATTGCATCACTTGGATTAAATGTAAATTCCACAGCAGTAATAATCGGAGCCATGCTAATTTCTCCGATGATGGGACCAATAATGGGCATCGGTTTGGGCATCGGCATAAATGATCTTGCACTTTTAAAAAAAGCATTAAGAAATTATTTTTTTGCATCCGGCACAGGGCTCGCAACTTCGTTCTTTTATTTTCTTGTAACTCCGCTTAATGAAGCGCATTCAGAAATTCTAGCGCGCATTTCTCCTAATATTTATGATGTGCTGATTGCTTTTTTTGGTGGCTTTGCCGGCATCATCGCTACATCAAGTAAACTAAAAGGCAACGTTATTCCGGGTGTGGCAATTGCAACAGCATTGATGCCGCCATTATGTACTGCGGGCTTTGGTCTTGCCACTTTAAGGCTAAATTTTTTATTTGGCGCTTTGTACTTATTTATTATCAATACAGTTTTTATAGCGCTTGCAACATTTATAACCGTACGATTACTTAAGTTTCCCAAAAAACATCTTGCAACAGTAAATGCAGAAAAAAAAGCGCGGAGACTTATTATTGTTATTGCTGTGATAACCGTGTTGCCAAGTATTTATTTTGCTTACGATATTGTTCAGCAAAACGAGTTTACGCAGAAAGCAAATAAGTTTATTGAAATGGAAGCGAATTTTACAAATGATTATCTTTTGAAAAAAACCATTGATGCAAAAGCGCAAACCATTGAACTTATTTATGGAGGCAAAGAAATTACGGCTGATGAAATTGAAGGTCTTAAAAACAAGTTACAAAAGTACGGGCTCCCCCATTCAACGCTCGATGTGAAACAAGGCTTTGCTTACTTATCAGAAAACAACAGCAACACGAACACTTCTGATAACTTAAAAGAACTTAATGTTGCTCTTCTCGAAAAAGATCAGCAAATAAATACGCTTCGGGATTCGATAAATAAGATTTCTAAAAATGAAAAAAGGGCAATAGAAGTTTTTAATGAAATGAAAGTACTTTATCCCACAATAATAAATGGTGTTGTTAAACCTTCCGCAACTAAAGATTCAACGCAGGTAGTTACAACATGGAATATATTAATTCAAACCAAAAGAGGAATAACAAGAGATGAAAGGGATAAAATGAAAAACTGGCTAAATACAAGACTTCAGCCAGATTCTGTTAGCTTAATTTTTACGAGATAAAATTATTGCGCTATTGAAGTATAGTTTGTGCGAAGCAAGTCGCGAAGTTTTTTATCAACATCCTGCAAGGTTAAATACAATGTTTTTATGCATTCATATTTTTCACCGTTTTTTATTGCAGAAGTGTAGCTGGAAGATAAATCTTCTTTTTCTTTTTGCAGCTTTGTGATGAGACCTTGTAAACCGGCATTGATGGTAGCAACTGTGTTCATAGTATCAACATTTTAGGAAAAAAACAAGGCAAAATCTATACCGATTTAATTTGTATTTTTTACATGAAGTAACCGTAAGATTTATTTATTTTTTATTTGCCAGGGAAATGAACTTTTTATGCAATGTCAAAACCTGTGGCAGCATTGCTTCCTGCTCATTATTTATAATTACATAATCACAAAGTTTCATTTTAATTGTTTCATCAATTTGATTGTTCATTCTTTCGAGCACTTGTTGTTTTGTAAAATTGTTTCTTTTCATTACCCGGCTAATGCGTAAATGCTGAGGCGCATACACACCCATAATATAGTCGAGGTTTGCGCCTGCGCCTGCTTCAAACATTAATGCTGCTTCTTTAATTACATATAGCGTGGTTTGTTTTTGCATCCAATCGCTGGCTGCCCTTATGGTAAGCGGATGAATGAGCGCATTTAGTTGCTCCAGCTTAAAAACATCTTTAAAAACTATATCAGCAATATATTTCCTGTTCAATGTTTCGGTATAAGCATCCTTACCAAAAAGGTCTATAATTTTTTGTTTTACGAGTGGATCTTCGTTCATTATCTTTTGCGCAATTCCATCAGCATAGAAAACAGGTACACCAAGCGATGCAAATATTTTTGAAACGGTGGTTTTACCACTACCAAGTCCTCCTGTTAAACCTATTTTCAACATATAGCACAAATAAAAAATCCGAAATTTTTTTAAAATTCCGGATTTAAAATTAATTCACTGTTTAATTATTTTTTTTCTACTTCGGTAGTTGCTTTATTTAACTGCGTAGTCCATTCCATACTAATCGCAGATTTTTCCAGTTTCATATAACTACCCGGATTTGTTTCCAGCTGAATGGTATTATCCTCATTCACTTTATTAATTGTTCCGTGTATGCCGGCGATAGTAACGATCCTGTCACCCTTCTGAAGATTCTCTATAAATTTCTTTTGATCTTTTGCCTTTTTAGCTTGCGGGCGAATCATAAAAAGCCAGAACACTAATATAATTGCGCCCATCATTATTAAAGAGAAACTGGAATTTGGCTGCCCGCCTGGTGAAGCCATTAAAAAAATTGAAGCCATGTTTGTCATTGTATTTGTTTGAAAAATTTAAAATTATTTATGTGCGGCAGCAGAATCTGATATTGCAACTGTGCCTGTAAAAGTTAAATAAGAAGGCGAATTGTTCGAGGTGTTTGAATGTACATAAACGGATTTGTGCACTGTACCGGGATGAGCTTTATTTGTATCAAAACGCGCATCAATTTTTCCTTGCTTACCGGGTTGAATGGGTTCTTTGGTATAATCAACCAAAGTGCAACCACAACCAGGTCTTACTTCAAAAAGATATAAAGGTTTGTCGCCGGTGTTTGTGCAGAGAAACGTTACATTAACTATATCACCCATTTTTCTTGTACCAAAATCCACTACCGAATCCTGCCATTTTATTGTAGTAAATTTTGATGAATCTTTCATAACAGATGCTACTTCGCCACTGCTATTGTTTGCAGATTGATTGCAGGCAGAAATGATTAAACCAAACCCTAGTATAAAATATGAAATTTTATTCATCTTTCGAAATTCGCGGCAAATGTACGTTTTCTCAGTTTGCTTTCTTTGGTTTGAACTCGCTTTTATGAATTTTGTTATCTTTTACTAAATCTTTATGAATGCTATCTAAAATGCCGTTTACAAAATGACCACTTTGTGCAGTGCTATATTCTTTTGCAAGATCAATATATTCGTTAATAGTAACCTTTGGCGGTATTGTAGGAAAATATAAAAATTCACAAACGCCCATTTGCATTAGTATCATGTCAAGCGCAGCTATGCGTTCCGGATCCCAATTTTTAAGCCTGCCTTTTATCAACTCGTTTACATAATCCTTTTTGTCAATTACAGTGGAAAGTAAATTCTTTGCGAATTCATCTTTTTCTTTGTCCGGCATTTCTTGCAGGTTCAGCGTGGAAGGTTTTTGCAAAAATCCAAGCATCAACACATTTAGCATATCTGCATCATCATCCCAATTGGTAAAATTTTCTTCTATGTGAGAAATAAAACTTTCATCTGGCAACATTAAATCTGTAAAAATAAAAGATAGAATTTCTTTTTCTTTAGATGGTTCGCGCCCTTGTATATTTATATACTCCCTGTATTGAGTTGAAGTTGTTAGCTCATTATAAATTTTGCGAACAAGATTTTCCGTTTGATCGAAATTAAATTTATTATCTGCCAGCGATTTTTTGTAAGAATCATTTTCAAGAATTTTCCAAAGCAAAGCATTGCCTGCAAGTTTTATATTAATATTTCTATCTGCAACAGTTGCCAAATGTTTCGATGCTTTTACGCTTGCATCTTTTTCTGCGTAACGCGCAACTTCAGTTAAGAAATAAATTAGGTATGTAAAAAGACGTGAAGTTTGATTGAGATTATTCTGTAAAATTTTTAGTGCGTTGTTATTTGCCTTTTGATCGTTGACTGATAACTGATATAACACCTGCATTACTTTTATTCTGATATTTCTGCGCGTAATCATTCTTTACAAGAGCTTAATTGCGCGAAGATAAGTGCAGCAGAATAATTACAAAGCCGTACTTAAAAACAAAAAGTGAAAGTGTGAATTATGAGTAATGAATGATGAAAGTAACTGTTTAAAGTCTACACCAAATTTTTACATCTTAACTTGCGCGCCGCTTCTTTTTAAAGCTTCATTGGCAAAACGCAAAAGATCAGTTGCAGGCATATAACCTGCGGTTAGCAAAACGGGTTTGCCATTTGCATCTGTAACCACAAGCGTGGGATAACCTTCAATAGAAAATTGTTGCGCCAGTTGCGGACCAACACCTTTTTCTCCATCAACAGAAACATTTACAAAATTGTTATTGAAAAATTTACCAACAGAAGTATCTGTAAAAGTATATTGTTTTAATAATTTGCATGGGCCACACCAGCTTGCATAAATATCAAGAAACACAAGTTTGTTTTGCTTCCTGGCAGTTTGTAAAGCTTCGTCCCAGTTTTCTTCAATAAAAGTTATACCTCTATTTTCAGCCTTTATATTTTCTGTTACTGCAGTTTTTGATTTTGAAGAAGCACTGCATGAAAAAATAAAAAGTAACAAAACCGGTAATAACTTTAAGAATTGCATTGAGTAAATTTTAAGCGAAGAAAATTATTTTTTAAAAAACAAATTCTTAATTAACAACCTCGGTTGCAGTTGCATCAGCCGGCACTTTAAGATTTGGAATTAAAATACGAAAAATTGTTCCAACACCATAAGTAGAAACAACGGAAATATCGCCACCAAGACGAGACAATGCTTCTTTTACAATATATAATCCAATGCCCAACCCATTTACATGAGAGGTACTTCTGAAAAACATTTTAAAAATATTATTCAAGTGTTCTTCAACAATACCAATTCCATTATCTTCTATTTCTATTGTTGCTTTGTGTTCATCAACCACAACAGAAATATTAACCATAGGATTATCAGAAGTTGGCTTCTGATATTTTACAGCATTCGAGATCAGGTTATCAATAATTATTGAAATGCGAAATACGTCATTAACAAGTTTTACAGGCTGCTCAACATTAATATTGAACTCCACTTCCGGTCTTTGCATTTTGCATATCTCAACACTCTCCTTCAGCAATTTTACAAAATCAACTTCCGTTTTTTCATCATCAACTCGAATGCTTTTATAATATTCAATAATCTTTTGTATGAAGATATCCATTTTGTTTACGCAGGTTTCAATCATACCCAGGTAACCATTCGGATCAACTACAGAATTCTCCATCTTTGAAAGATTAAGAATTCCCATAATAGATGCTAAAGGTGAACGCAGATCATGAGAAGTGCTATAAACAAAACGATTGAGCTCGTCATTGGTTTTTTGTAACTCAGTTACTTTTCTTTTTAATTGCTGACGCGTTGAATAAAGCTCATATGCATTTTGAATAGCAGTTGACAACTCTATTTCTTTCCACGGTTTTTTTACATAGCGAAAAATCTCGCCTTTGTTAATTGCATCAATTATTGATTCTGCATCAGTATATCCTGTTAGCAAAATACGAATGGGATGTGGAAACGCTTTTCTTACCACATGAAAAAATTCTACACCTGTAGTTTGTGGCATACGCTGGTCTGCAACAATTATGTGTATATCTTTTTCCTGGTTAAGAATGCTCATACCTTCTGCTGCGGAGGAAGCAGTGAATATTGTGTACTTGCGGCGAAAAGATGCCTGGAACGCAAGAAGGTTGTTCACTTCGTCATCAAGGTATAAAATCCGGATTTTTTTTTCTTCGGGATACATAAATTAAAGATGATCTGATATTGGATGTTTAATGGGTAAAGTTATAATAAATTCTGAACCTTTACAAGGGGCTGAAATAATATCTATGTGTCCTTCGTGCTTTTGAATGATTTTGAAAACGATAGCCATACCAAGACCAGTGCCCTCTCCTACATCTTTCGTTGTAAAAAATGGTTCATATATGCGATGCTTTACATCTTCAGTCATACCAATGCCTGTATCTTTAATAGAAATTTGTATATGATCCTGATCGACATCTTTCGTTGATATGATAATTTTTTCAACAGGATCTTTTTCTTGTTTTGCGCTTATAGCCTGTACTGCATTGGTAATAATATTCATGAAAACCTGGTTTAGTTTTCCCGGATAACATTCTATTTCGCTGTGCGCATTAAACGCTTTTTCAATCGTGATATAATAAGGTATGCTGTTTTTTAATATTATCAAGGTTGAAAGAAGTCCCTCGTGAACATCCGCTGTTTTTAATTCAGCTTCATCCAGCCTGCTAAATGTTCTCAGCCCTTGCACAATTTCTGCAGTTCGCTCTGCACCTTCTTCAATGCCAACAATTAAACTGTCTATTTCTTTTTGCACGAAGTCAACATCAATTTCCTTTTTTAATCTTTCTATTTCAGTCAACTTCTTTTTATAATTTGATTCTTCATTTATCTTATGCAAGCCATCATATTCGTTTAAAATATCAAGCAAATCTCTAACGTCTAATCTTAAAGGATTGATATTTGATTTTACGAAATTTATAGGATTATTTATTTCGTGCGCTATGCCTGCAGTTAATTGACCAAGCGATGCCATTTTTTCTGCTTCCACTAACTGTGTTTGCGCATCTTTTAAATTTTCAAGTGCAACACTAAGTTGTGTATTTGATTGCGTTAACTGGTGTGTGCGCTGTTCTACTTTTTGTTCAAGAATAATATTTTGCTCTTTTACCAATCGTTCATTTTCTTGTGAAGCTTCCAATGCTTTTTCCTGTAAAACCATTGTTTCTTTTTTAAGAATGTTAATGCGGTCAGCAAGTGCTATAGAAAGCAAAACCGCTTCAAGGGCAGAACCAAAATATAATATGGAGCGCGTAAAATTAGTGGTGGGTACAATACCTACATTTCTTAGGGAATACACGATTAAACCTAATAAGAAAAATGACCATGCAAACAGATAAAAATTTGCAGGCCTGTAGCCTTTTTTTAAAATAACGATTGAAGTAACGAGCAATAATACGCCCACCAAAACACTATTATAATTTAACAGTATGTAACTAAAATAAGATTGTTTAATACATATAAGAATGCATGAAAGAGCGTATAAAAAAATAAGAACATTAAGTACTTTATTAAGCCTGGGTGTAAACTGAGCTGCGTTTAAAAATGATTTGCCGAAAGCAACACCCGCCATTCCTGCTAAAGCAGAAGTGATGACTACTGCATAAAAATTAATCGCTGGTTGTGAAGGCCAAAAATATTTAAATGCCCAACCGCCAAAAGTTATTTGTGCAAACCCGAGGAAAAATAAATAAATAATATAAAGTAAATAGTTCTTGTCTTTGGTTGAAAAAAACAAGAAAGCATTATACAGGAAGAAGGAAATTATAATTCCTAAATAAATACCAATAATAAAGTTCTGTTGAAAATAGTTTCTGCTTTCGCCCTCATTATCTGTTATTGACAATGGCAACTCCAATGGATGTACACTATATATCTTTACATAATAGGTCTGTGTTTCAGAAGGAGCAATTGAGAATGGAAAAATAAAATTGATGTTTTCATATGGTCTGTCGGTGTAAGGCAATGAATTACCTGTATGAGTAACTAATGAAAGTTTATCTGCGCTGTCTAATTTATAAAGCCAAAGGTTTGAGATATAAGCATAATTGATTGTAAAAAGAAAGTTTGATCTATCAGTTGCATTTTTTAAAGTAAACCTTGCCCAAATATTATAGCGCGGGGTAGTAATTACCGGTACCTGTAACTTACTTATTTGAAATTTTGGACAGTTTGCAATATTTGAAACATCATAAGCAGAAACGGTATCAGTAAAAAATTCTATTTGTTTTCCAAGCGACTTTGACAAAAGAGATTGAGTAATATTAATTGTGTTTTGTGCACTTGCTTTAATTGAGAAAATAAATGCAGATAATAAAAGCAAAAAAGCAGTAAAACTGATCTTTGTAAAATTCTTCATAAGCCTGGATAAATACTGGTTACCATATAAAAGGTATAATTCCTTTAACCCTTCTCTGGTAGTTTTTATACTGCTCGCCAAACATTTCTATTAATGCTTTTTCTTCAAGATTAATTCGAATATAATAAGAAATACCCATACCCATCACGGCTACTATAAAAGCTATATAGCTTCCAAAATAAACTGTTGCGCCGGTAATGGTTAACCATGCTCCTAAATAACTTGGATGTCTTACAATTGAATAAGGACCTTTTATAATAAGCACATGATCTTCTTTAATCTGAACCGTTGCAGTGAAAAACTTTCCTAAAACCTGTATAGACCAAAAACGTAATAGTATTCCAAATATTATTAGAATCAACCCTATAATTGATAAATAGCCTGAGGTAAGCGTTAGTTTTAAATAAGCCCAATCTATAACGGCAATAATTATACTTCCAAGAGAAAAGCAAAGAATCAGTAATACGGAAAACTTATCACGGCTTTTATTTTGTACAGTTTCTGAACCACTGACAGGTGGTTGCGTTAGCCAGATTGCAGCATTTGCAATCATAATAACAACATTCTGTTTGTGCAGAATTAATTGAGGATTACCTAAGAGTGGTAAAATTTGAGATATGAGAATGGAAGTGACTGCAAGAATAATTCTTTTCATTCCATTAAATTATGTACGAAGGATTTCGATGTTTTAATTTAAATTCATTTACATCAGCAGAGGTAATTTTAAGGTCATAATGAACATTCACACGTACGTTTTTAAAAATTGATTTTTCATCAATAACACATTGAAGATTTTTTCTGAGGAACAATATTTTTTCTCTTTCACGTTTATGCGCATCATACAAATTTTCAAGGTCTTCATGAATACTTGCCGTAGCAATTAAATCGAGTTTTGGATAATAAAAGGTTCCGTTATTTCCAACCCGTGTTAAAATCTTACTGCCTAACCATTGATTAAAACGAACGGTTGCAGGTGCACATAATGCAAAAAAAGTGCTTATGCCTAATTGTTCAGCAATAACAAAGGTGCTTCTTGATGGGAAAAAACTTCCTATACCTAAACCTGCTACTTCTTTAGAATTCCATAAGCCAGAAATTTCTGCAGCGCCATTTTGAGCAGATTGCTTAACAATGTCATGAATGGTTCTATCCATTTTTCCTATTGCATCTTCTATCGGAAGCGGATGTATTAAATCTGCGCATTGTAATCGCACGCCGCCATATAATTTTTCTCCGTCAAGTGGTTCAACCACTATTACGAAAATAGAAGGATTATAAATCCAGCTGTCTACATTGGTTGAAATATTTTCAAGCCCATATATAGACAATACTTTTTTATGTCCCTCTATAAATTTTAGGCAAGTATCTCTGTCGTCAGTTGCTCTAAATGCTCTAATTCTTATGTCCTTTTCGGTTAAAATATTATCCATTAAAGTAATAATAAAGATATGCTGTAGCCGTTTAAAAACATCAAAGTTTTCAAAATAAAATTTTTCGTTAAAATTATTTTATTCACACATTTGCGTTTATCTTTATTAAGGATATCGATTAAAATTCTAAAAATCCAATAATATCTATGCCTGACAGAGCAATTAATGTGCTATATATAGATGATGAACCTCATAACCTAACTGCTTTTAAAGCAGCTTTTAGAAGAGATTATACTATTTATCTTGCAGAATCGGCAGAGGAAGGAAGGCGAATTCTTGATACACACGACATCAATATAATTCTTAGTGATCAGCGAATGCCCGTAACAACTGGCATTGAGTTTTTTCAATCAATATTAAATACACACCCGGAACCGATACGCATTTTAATTACAGGTTATACAGATGTAAATGCAGTTATAGATGCAATTAATCTTGGACAGGTTTATAAATATTTAACCAAACCATGGAATGAAAACGATATCCGTATTTTTATTGATAAGGCATATGAAGTTTACAGACTTCGGCGCGAAAACGCAGAACTTACATCTAAGCTTTTAGATGCAAATAAAAAGCTTGAATTTCTTGTTAGGCAAAGTCTTTTATCATAAAAGGCTGACTGGCTGTCATACATTTTCTTCTGCACAGTTTCTTAATAAGTCAAAAATTTTATTATTATCATTTGGACTTATTTTTGTTCTGATTAAAATTCATTAATACAACTTAAAATTATAATGTATGGCACTTGAATTTACTGATACAAATTTTGAAACAACAGTTTTAAAAAACGATAAACTTTCTGTAATTGATTTCTGGGCTGAATGGTGTGGACCTTGCCGTGCCATAGGACCGGTTATTGAAGAACTCTCTAAAGAATATGAAGGCAAAGTAAATATTGGAAAGGTTAATGTTGACCTGAACCCATCTGTTAGTATGAACTATGGAATTACATCAATACCAGCTATTCTCTTTATTAAAGGCGGAAAAGTTGTAGACAAACAAATTGGTGCTGTTCCAAAATCAATACTCGATAAAAAGATTAAAGCTAATTTGTAATAAAAACTAATTAATAAAAGCCGCTTCAAATGAAGCGGCTTTTTTGTTTAATCAAATCAAACTTCATTATTAAACTAAACGCTTAAACCTTAACTTGCCGTCGTAATAAATTTCATTTCACTTACTACTCTACCAATGCAAAGATTTCAGGGTTTAATTGGAATTGTATTAATCATTGGTCTTGCATTTCTTGCTTCAAACAACAGAAAAAAAATTAATTACCGGCTTGTAATTAGTGGCATTTTGCTGCAAACTGCAATTGCTTTATTAATTTTTAAAGTTGAGGTTGTAAGTAATTTTTTTCAGTGGCTTGGTAAAGGCATGCAACGCTTTGAAGCTTTTGCAAGGCAAGGAGCTGCGTTTGTTTATTCAGGTATAAATGTTACGCAATCTAATGGCAGTACTGCAGATTATTTAAAAGGAGGTTTCGTTTTCGCATTTAATGTAACAGCAACGATTATTCTTGTTTGTGCAGTGGTTACAGTTTTATATCATTTAAAAATTATGCAGCGCCTTGTTAAAGCATTAGCGGTTGCAATGAATTTTATAATGCGTGTTAGCGGTGCAGAAGCTTTAAGCAACGTAGCGAGTGCATTTGTTGGACAGGTAGAAGCACAGGTTATGATTCGCCCTTATTTGAAAGGAATGACCAAAAGTGAATTGCTTGCAAGCATGAGCGGAAGCCTTGCTTGCATCAGCGGTGGAATTTTAATTGTATATGCAAACATGGGCGCACAGGCAGGTTTAAATTTAGCGCCAAATCTTATTACCGCAAGTATAATGTCTGCACCTGGTGCATTGGTTATTTCTAAGATTGTTTATCCTGAAACTGAAGTAAGTGAAACATTAGGCGAAGTAAAATTAAAAGTGGAAAGTACCTACACAAATATTATCGATGCAATTTCACATGGCGCTGCAGATGGTTTTAAAATTGCAATGAATGTAATTGCCATACTTATCGGCTTTATTGCAATCATTGCTTTGCTTGATTATATTTTATTACACATTGGTCACTTGTTCAATCCAAATTTTAATCTTTCGCTGAATTATATTTTCGGAAAAATATTTTATCCATTTGCCTGGAGCATGGGTGTTCCGGCACAAGATGTAAATAATGCAGCAACATTGTTGGGACAAAAATTAACCGTTAATGAATTTGTAGCTTTTCAAAATCTCACCACCAAAACAGTTCCTGTTATTACAGAAAAGGGATTATTGATAATAAGCATTGCTATTTGCGGGTTTGCAAATTTTAGCAGTGTTGGTATGCAAATAGGCGGTATTGGAGTAATAGCACCTGAACGAAAAAAAGACCTGGCAAAGCTTGGGCTTAAGGCTTTGTTTTGCGGCACACTTGCTTCTTATTTATCTGCAACAATTGCAGGGCTTCTAATGTAATTGGAAATGAACTGAACTCAGGTGGAAATGAACCGAACGCATAGCGAAATGACTTCAACACACTTGGAAATGAAGTGAATAACTAATTTCCTAAATAAAAAACTCCGCTCAATGAATGAACGGAGTTTTAAATTAAATTATAAGTTTTTTATGATTTCCCAGTTTCAACCTCGCCATCAATAGTAAGAATAACCGGCTGTGCTATGTTTGCAAATTTTACAGTAACACGCTTGGTAAACTTACCCGGAGTTGCTGCATTATAAGTAACTTTTATTGTTGCAGTTTTACCATTAAGAATCGGAGTTTTAGGATACTCAGGCGTAGTACAACCACATTCTGCAACTGCATCTTCAACTATCAAAGGTTTAGCGCCAACGTTGGTAAATGTAAAATTAGTTGTTGCAGGAACATTCTGTTTAATCTTACCAAACGAATACGTTACAGTTTTAAATTTTGCAACTTTAGAGGCGCTGTCTACCTGTGCCTGTGTAGTTAAAAACAAAAATGCAGTTATGCAAGTCAATAAAACTTTCATATTACTTTCCTCCGCTTGATTTTAATTGCTGAACACCGCTGTTATTTGGTGCAGGATTATCTGGTGTTTTGTAAGTTTCACCATGGAATTTTATAAGCTGGCTTAAACCACCTTTAAAATAAATTGTAACAACTTTATTAAACACACCTTCTGTATAACCATTAAATCCAATAGTGATATTAAAGTCCTGGCCAGGAGCATAAGGACCGGGTTGCCATTTAGGTGTTGTACAACCACAACCAACTTTTACATCTTCTATAGTTACCGAATCGCTTGAAATGTTTTTCATGTCAAGTTGATATTCAGCCGGCTTACCATAAGGAATTTTTCCAAAATCGTGATCCAATTCCTTGAACTGGATAACCTTTGAAATGTCGGCTGTAGCATCGGTTTGCGCCTGTGCATGTATTGAAGCTATTGCAATAAATGCTGTAAAGAATAGAGCAAATTTTTTCATTGATTTTTTTTGAGTTTTAATCGGTGTAAAAATATAGATTTATTTTGACTGCTATTTTATTTAAGGTTTAAGAGAATGATAATTCATTTGTTGTTATACACTTTATAATCTCACAAAATAGTTTTCATCCTTCGCGTTATATAAAACATCTTTCAAAGAAAAAAATTATTTTTTTAAGCGTTTTACCAGGAATTTTTCTAAAAAACTAACGGTAGTAAGTTTTTGTGTAATATTTTTGCGCTCACATCATTAATTAAAAATATGTCAGAGGTCACAATGGATATTTCACGCAGCCAACTCAGAAAAATTGGAATAAAAAACGCTAATATCAACTATCAATTATCCGCAGAAGAATTAACGCAACAATCTTTAAAAAGAAGAGAAGGCGTGCTTAACAATACGGGCGCTTTGTGCATAAATACAGGAGAATTTACAGGTCGCAGCCCAAAAGATAAGTTTACAGTTAAAGATTCAGTTACAAGAAACACTGTTTTCTGGAACAATTTTAATATACCAATTGATGAGAAATATTTCATTCAGTTAAAAGGAAAACTCACCAGATTTTTAAACAGGCAAAATGAAATTTGGATTCGCGATTGTTATGCTTGCGCAGATGAAAAGTATCGCCTGAATATTCGTGCAATTACAGAAGCGCCGGCAAGCAACCTGTTTGCATTAAACATGTTTCTGAGACCGCAGGAAGATGAGCTTGAAAATTTTACTCCTGACTGGCATATTATACATGCACCATCATTTAAAGCAAATCCAAAAAAAGATGGAACACGCCAACAAAATTTTGCCGTTGTTTCATTCACACAAAAAATAATTCTTATTGGCGGCACAGCTTATACCGGCGAAATAAAAAAAGGAATTTTCAGCATTCTGAATTATGTGCTTCCGCACGATAAAAAGGTTTTGAGTATGCACTGCAGCGCCAATATTGGCTGCGATGGCGATGTGGCAGTTTTTTTTGGATTGAGTGGAACAGGCAAAACAACATTGAGCGCCGACCCTGAAAGAAAATTAATTGGTGATGATGAACATGGCTGGACGAACAAAGGTGTTTTTAATTTTGAAGGTGGTTGTTATGCGAAATGCATTGATCTGAATAAAGAAAAAGAACCTGAGATTTATAATGCAATTCGTCCTGGTGCTTTGGTAGAAAACGTAACTTTTTTTGAGGGCACAAATGAAATAGATTTTTCAAGTAAAAAGATTACAGAAAATACAAGAGTAAGTTATCCGTTAGATTTTATTTCGAATGCTGCAGAGCCAAGTTTAGGTGGTCATCCAAAAAATATTTTCTTTCTTACGTGTGATGCTTATGGCGTATTACCGCCAATAAGTAAGCTTACACCTGGTCAGGCAATGTACCAGTTTTTAAGTGGATACACAGCTAAAGTTGCCGGAACTGAAACAGGTGTTACAGAACCAAAAGTTACTTTCAGCACTTGCTTTGGCGCGCCTTTTTTGCCGCTGCATCCTGTAAAGTATGCAGAAATGCTTGGCAAAAAAATGAAAGAGCATAATGTAAATGTATGGATGGTTAACACCGGTTGGATTGGTGGTGCTTATGGTGTTGGCAATCGCATTCAGCTTAAATATACACGTGCAATGATTCGGGCGGCACTTAAAGGAGAATTAAATAAAGTGGAATATCAGCAGCATCCCATATTTAATTTAATGATGCCTTGTTCATGCCCAGGTGTACCGAAAGAAATTTTAAATCCGAAAAATACATGGGCAAACAAAAATGCTTATAATGAACAGGCAAAAATGCTTGCCGGTTTATTTATAGATAATTTTAAAGAATACGAAGCAAGTGTAAACAAAGAAATATTAACTGCAGCGCCTGGTATTGATTAACTTAATAAACAGGCTGTTTATATTATAACAAAAAGCTCCATTTTCAAGATGGAGTTTTTTGTTTGGTGAGACTTCTATATTTTATACTTCTAAAATAATATTACTTTTCGTTTTTCCTTCCATTAATTCAACACTACGATTAATGAAGTTTGTAAGCTCCTCTCCTTTCAACAAGCCTTGCGAAAGCAATGCAAGATCAGCAAGACTGCGAACCTGTTTGCCGCGTTTATCTTCGTTATCTTCTTTTAATAACTGTTGAAAGATAGGATGATTACCATTAACAGTTAACGTTACTTCATCCGGCATTTGTGCATAAAAAGCAGTTATACCTCCGCCTACGTTTGCCATATCTTTCATACGACGCATAAACTCAGGTCTCGTTGCAACAACAGGCGCAACATCTGCGCTTAAACCTTTTACATTAACAGTTATATGCGTTTCGCCAATTTGCAAGCCAAACCATTCTTTCAATTTTGCTTCTTCATCTTTACTTAAAACGCTTTCATTTTTTTCTTGTGTGTCGATGAGGTTTTCAACAATATCAGCATCCACTCTTTTAAAAGTTACATTTTCCCATTTCATTTCCATTGTATTGATGAAAGCCGCATCCACCAACGTTTCCATCTTCACTACTTTATAACCCTTATTCGTTGCTGCTTTTATATAACTATCTTGTTGAACAGGATCGGTTGTATAAAGAACTACAAGTTTGCCATCTTTATTTTTTTGCAATGATTCTGTTTCTGTTCTGTATTCATCAAGCGTAAAAAATTTTTTTGCTGATGCATCTTCCATCACAAAAAACTTATTCGCCTTTTCAAGAAATTTATCATCAGTCATCATTCCATACTTTACAAACAAACCAAGGCTC
>JBEHXR010000017.1:0-24223 GCA_048498595.1 Bacteroidota bacterium | reverse complement strand
ACTTGCACAAGTTGGAAGAACAAATGATGGCACAGATCCGGAAGGGTTTTTTAATGTGCAAATTGATGTTGCATTAAAACCAAAAGATAAATGGCCAAAGGGTGTTTCAGAAGATGATATGATAGCCAGCATGGATAAGCAACTCGAAAAAATTCCCGGAGCTGTATTTAATTTTTCTCAACCCATTCGCGATAATGTTGAAGAAGCTGTTGCTGGCATCAACGCAGCATTAGCGGTAAAAATTTTCGGACCAGATTTTAATGTTCTTGATAGCCTGGCAGACAGAACAAAAGATGTGCTTTCTCATATTGATGGTATTTCAGATTTAGGTGTGTTGCGAAATTTAGGTCAACCAGAATTTAATATTGACCTTGATCAGCAGAAGATGGCTGCCTATGGTGTAAACACAGCAGATGCAAGTGCAGTGATTGAAATGGCTATTGGTGGTAAGGCTGCAACACAGTTGTATCAAGGTTATGAAAAATTTGATATAAGAGTGCGCTATCAAAAAGATTTTCGCGACACACAGGATAAAATTGCAAGATTAATGATTCCAACACAAGACAGCACAAGTATTCCGCTAAGCGAAATTGCAACGATACACACCTTAACCGGTCCTGCGTTTATTTATCGTGATAACAACCAGCGTTACATCGGTGTAAAGTTTTCAAATCGCGGAAGAGATTTAGGCAGCACGATTGCGGACGCGCAGCAACAATTCAGAAAGCAGATCAAATTACCAAAAGGTTACACCGTAACATGGAATGGCGAGTTCGAAAACCAGGTGAGAGCAACGAAACGCTTGCAACAAGTGGTACCATTATGTTTACTTGGAATTTTTGTTATCCTGTTTATTGCATTTGGAAATGTAAAAGACGCACTGCTGATTATTTTGAACGTTCCATTTGCATTAATCGGCGGCATTTTAGCACTACATGTTACAGGAATGAACTTTAGTATAAGCGCGGGTATTGGCTTTATTGCCTTGTTTGGTGTTTGTATTCAAAATGGTGTTATTCTAATTTCTGTATTCAGAAAAAATCTCGAAGCAAAAATGCATTTGGATGAAGCAATCATGCAAGGCGTGCAATCGCGTGTTCGCCCCGTTGTGATGACCGCATTGATGGCAGCAATTGGTTTATTGCCTGCAGCGTTAAGCACAGGCATTGGAAGTGAAACACAAAAACCACTTGCAATAGTTGTTATTGGCGGTCTCATTACTTCAACAATTTTAACCTTGCTGATAATGCCAGTAATATATGCTTTGGTACATAAGTTTATTCATACGCGTTCTAATAGAAAATTTCTGAAAAAGATAGGTGCAGTAAGCGGTTAGATCAACAATTTATAATTCAAATAATATTCTTGCGTTAAACGTTATTAAGGCAGGTTGTCCAACTATTGTGGATAGTTTATCGTAGATATTATTGAATGGTTTTTTAAATTGATTTAAATTTTTGAAGTATGAAATCATTATCAGAAACATGGTTCGCAGATGGCTATATAGATTTCGAGTTAAAAAAATATACTCTACTGGCTTATCTGCAAGAGGTGAATAAATATTTCAACGAACAAAAATTGTATCCGCAGTTATCAGATATAATTTTTCATTACAACAACCTTGTTGCCTTCAAAGAAAACAAAAAATTTTTGCAGGAGCAGTTTCCAAAAAAACTTACAGGCATTCAATTGGAAAAACTGGAATTATTATATGAGCAAATGATGAGTGATAATGAAGTGATGCAACAATTAGAAGAAATAATTCATTATGCAACCAAACAAATGCGCTCTACTATAAGTAACGGAACTGAGTTGTATGAAATGGTAGAAGATAAATTAAACATTTCACCTGTTGGCATTATTCCGCTTGAACAAAATGAAGGTTATTTTTTTCTCAGCAACACAATAACCCTTACAAGAGTTTATTATTACCGTTTGAGCATCTATGAAAAGCGCGAAGAGAAATTTCGCAGCATACGCACAGAATTTATTGATTCGTGGTACAGAACAATTGCAAATACATACGAACATATAAAATCTGAACTTGTTAAAACAAGAACTTATTTACCCAATCCTGCAGTGTATGTCATTCATGCAGAAATAAATCTTCCGATAGAAGAAACTTTATTGCCAGTTGCAAAAAGATATCTGGTGAGATATATTTCAGGCAAAGCCTAACATGTATCACCAATTATTAGTGATGCTCTGTGTCAAGCGAATCTTTTGCATGCTGGCTTGTATCAGTAGCTGCATTCGGTGGTGCATAACCATCAGGTCGCGGTGAAACTTGTGTATCCAGCCCAGGAGCACCTCCAATTGCATTTGCAGAATCTGCCCCGGATATATTCTGATTATTTCCTCCGCAACTAAAAAATAGTACTGCTAACATTGGAATGAAAACTTTTTTCATAGAAGTTTTTAAAATTATGCTTCAATTTTTTTGCCGATAATAATCAGTACGCGAATTTTTTAATAAAAAGTATAAGCTATTGCGGAGGGGCAGTATTTGCTATGCTGATAGAGCCTTCTTTCTTTTGAATTAACGAATTAAGACGAAGTTCTTCTATGTCTAATTCTCTTTCTGCATTAGCAAGCGCTTCTTCACTAAACCGGTCTTCATTTTGAAATTTCATTAATAGCTCGCGCTGAAATTTTATTATTTCAAGTTGCGCCTGCAAAAATTGGTTTACAGAATTTAATTGCGATTCACTTTCTTTTCGCTGACGATAATTCCCGTTTTTCTTTGAAAGCAAATTGTAGCTAAACTCATATTGCCTTTTAATGTTATTGATTACTGTTTCATCAATACTATGCGAAAAGTTGTTATTGATAAAGTGTAAACTACTTTCTGCAAGTAAAAGATTTAATTCGTTTTGCTCTTTTTGCAGTAAAGGTTTTTCAGATTTTATATTGAGTAGTTTGATAAGAATCGGCAATGTTAAACCTTGTATTACTAATGTTACCAGTATTACGGTAAACGTTAATAATAATATTGAATGCCGCTTAGGAAATTCACCACCATTTTCCAAAGTAAATGGCAATGCTAATGCAGCTGCAAGACTTACCACACCACGTGTGCCTGTCCACGCAACTATCAATACATTTTTCCAGTTTACAGCATCATCTTCTTCGTTTGTAATTAATTTTTTTCTTCTGAAAATTCGTTGATGATATGCACCTGCAAATACCCATAATATTCGAATGATAATTGTTACAACGCTAATAATAAGTCCGTAACCAATTAACTCAAATAATGTAGATGTTTTAAGATCAGTAACGAATTCCGGTAATTGCAAGCCTATTAAAATAAATACAATTCCATTCAACAAAAAAATTACAGTATTCCAAACAATGGTTGTTTGCAATCTTGTTTGAAAAGAGAAAATTTCTCTCGAATGCCAGCCAATTAAAATTCCTGCTGTAACAACTGCAAGAATACCTGAAACATGAAATTCTTCAGCAAGCAAATAAGCTAAGAAAGGAGTTATTAAACTCAGGCTTGTTTCAACAATAGCATTGTCTTTAATTTTTTTATGCGCAAATACAAGTGCATATCCAACAATCAAGCCTGCTAAAATTCCGCCTGCTGTTATAAAAATAAATTGTAAGCCGGCTTTCCATAAAACAAAACTTCCACTTAACGTAGCCGCCAAAGCATACCGGTATGCAATTAATGCAGATGCGTCATTTAATAAACTTTCTCCTTCAATAACTGTAACTACTCTTTTATTTAAACCGAGCCCTTTAATAATATTTGTTGCGGCAACAGCATCGGGGGGAGAAATAATTGCACCTAATAAAAAAGAAACCGGCCAGCTAAAACCCGGAATTAAATAATGCGCGGCAACAGCAACAATAACAGTTGAAAAAAATACAAGCGTTATAGCCAAAGTTGATATGGCACGAATTTCTTTTTTAAAATCAAGCCATGAAGTTTTAAATGCAGCATCGTATAACAGCGGCGGAAGAAAAACGAGAAAAACAATTTCAGGATCTAACTTTAAATTGGGAAGAAACGGGAGAAAACCAATTATCAAACCAATAAAAACCAAAACAATTGGGTTAGGTAATTTAATCTTATCAGTAACTGCTGAAAGAACAATAAGAACTGTCATTAAGAAAATGACGATTTCAAAATTATCCATTGATTAAAGATAAGAAGCCTCCGGTAAGAATATAATTTGAGATTAAGCTTTATCGGCAAGCAACGAAAGAAACACGATGGGTAAATAGATATAACAACTGAACATTACCCGGCGGGCTGCCTGAACATTTACTTCTTTATACAACCGCAAACATTGAACAAGCAAAAAAATATTTGCTGCAAGAACGATCCATAAACTTATTACTCCGGTAATATGAAAATAATAAGGTAATACGCCAACGGGTATCATAACAATTGTATATAATACTGATTGCAATGCTGTAAATTTTGTAGGGCCTTCTTTTGAAGGCAATAATTTAAAACCTGCTCTTGCATAATCTGTATGTGCCAGCCATGCGATTGCCCAGAAGTGAGGAAACTGCCACAAAAACTGAATGCCAAATAAAACCCATCCGGCACCATTGGAAAAAATATTTCCGTTAACATTAATAGTTGCGAAAGGGCTTATTAAACCTGTTGCCGCAACCCAACCAATAAGACAAGGCAATGCCCCGGGAAATGCTCCAACTAAAACAGCAATGGAGCTTACTTTTTTTAAAGGCGTATAAATATAAGCATACAAAAAAATGCTGAAGGCAGAAAGCAGGGCAGAAGATAAATTAAAAAAAAAGTACATCAGCAAAACGCCGGCAAAGCCGCAAACAAATGCAAAAGTAAAAGCTTCATTCACACTCATCCTCCCGTTTGCAACCGGGCGTTTTCCTGTGCGCCGCATCAGCGCATCAGTATCTTTTTCAACAGCCTGGTTTATTGCATTAGCACTGCCTGTTATTAGTAACCCTGCAACAAATAGAATGATAATATAAAGCCATGAATACTCAACAATATTGGGTGCGAGAAGATAACTGATTACACATGTGAACACAACTGTGAAGCTTAGGGTAAACTTCATTAGAAGAAAATAATCTTTGAATTTTAGAGCGATTTTATATGATGCTGAATTGCTTTTTTTTACCACTGCGCAAATGTCACATAAAAAAGAATGCCCCGAAAAATTTCAGGGCACAATAATATATTATAAACCATTTAAATTAATGAGCACTTTCATCCTGACCAATAGGAACATTTTGCGGGATGAATTCTCTTCCGTCTTTTCCGTAGTCGTAAGGCCAACGGTGCACTTCCGGAATTTCGCCAGGCCAGTTACCATGTCCTGTTTTTATTGGAGTAGTCCACTCTAATGTATTTGCACCCCATGGATTTGGCGTAGTTAATTTTCTGCCTTTGAAAATTGAATAAAAGAAGTTGAAAAGAAACAATAACTGAACTGCAAAAACAATCATGGCTACGGTGCTTATTATTCGATTCAAATCGCCAAATTGATTAAAGCTTGTCCAGTTAGAATAATCATAATAACGGCGCGGCATACCTGCTAAGCCTTCATAGTGCATAGGCCAGAAAATAAGATAAGCACCCGCTATTGTTATCCAAAAATGAATATAACCAAGTGTATTATTCAGATGTCTTCCAAACATTTTAGGATACCAGTGATAAACGCCTGCAAACATTCCAAACATAGAAGCAACACCCATTACAAGATGAAAGTGTGCAATTACAAAATATGTGTCATGTAAATGTATATCCAGCGCAGAGTTGCCAAGCCAGATGCCTGTTAAACCACCTGAAATGAACAAGCTTACAAAACCTATTGCAAAAAGCATGGCTGGTGTAAAGCGAATACTGCCTCGCCATAATGTAGTGAGCCAATTAAATACTTTTACCGCCGATGGTACTGCGATGAGCAATGTAAGTAAAACGAATATTGAACCGAGGAACGGATTCAATCCGCTTACAAACATGTGATGCGCCCAAACAAGGAATGATAGTATAGCAATTGCAAAAAGTGAAGCCACCATTGCCATATAACCGAAGATTGGTTTTTTGGCATTTACCGAAATAATTTCCGAGACTATACCCATTGCAGGCAAGGCAATAATATATACTTCGGGATGTCCTAAAAACCAGAATAAGTGCTGGAACAAAATAGCATTACCACCTTCGTTAGGCAAAGCTGTGTTGGTAGATGCAACAAAGATGTCAGACAAGAAAAAGCTTGTTCCGAAATTGCGGTCGAATATTAAAAGAATAAGACCTGATAAAAGAACAGGGAACGAAAGCACACCAAGTATTGCGGTAAAGAATAAAGCCCATATGGTTAATGGCAACCGGGTCATGCTCATTCCTTTGGTGCGCATGTTTAAAATAGTAACAATATAATTTAAGCCACCAAGTAAAGATGAAACTACAAATATGGCCATGGCAATTACCCACAAATCCATACCATGCTGAGAACCGGGGGAAGCATCATGTAAAGCACTGAGTGGGGGATAAGCTGTCCAACCTCCGCTAAATGGACCTGTTGTAACAAAAAGGCTGGATAACATTATTACACTAGCTAAAAAGAAAAACCAATAACTCAGCATATTTAAAAATGGAGAAGCCATATCTCTTGCACCCACTTGCAGCGGTACAAGAAGATTAGCAAATGTTCCGCTGAGCCCGGCAGTTAATACAAAAAATACGAGTACTGTACCGTGAGTTGTTACTAAAGCATAATAAGCTTCAGCCGTAAGATGCCCGTTCTCAAACCACCACTTACCCAAAAGATCCTGGAGAAAAGGAAAAGAAGTTTCAGGATAGCCAAGTTGTAACCGGAAAATTACTGAGAGTAATCCTCCCAATACACCCCAAAACATTCCTGTCATCAGGAACTGTTTACTAATCATTTTATGGTCCTGGCTGAAAACATATTTTGTAATGAAACTTTCATGATGGTGATGATGAACATGTTCTTCGTGATGCACTTCCACCGGAACGCTTACGCCTGTATCTGTGTGCATTGATGCTTCGTTACTCATATTATCGTTATTATATTTTAAAACAATCCTAACAACGGGACGTTTGTAAATTACATTTTTGTTTTTTGTGCTGAAGCAGTATTAGCTGCAGCGGTTGTTTTTGTACTATCTGTTTGTAACTGCGGTTTTTTATTTGATGGATCCTTATCAGGAAAAACAGCATAATAATTTGGCTTTTGCTGTGCCATCCAAACATCAAACTCTTCCTGTGTAACCACTTCAATAATTCCGCGCATAGAATAGTGCCCATTACCACATAATTGATCGCAGGACAATTCATATTGGAAATCGGGGTTATTTGTCATCTCCTTCATTTCTTTGGTAGTATATTTTGGAGTCAGCCAAAGTGATGTTGGTGTTCCCGGCACTGCATCCATTTTTAAACGGAATTGTGGTAAGCCTACATCATGAATTACATCTCTGGAATTAATAATAAAATTCACTGGTTTACCTTTTACAAGATAAACTGTACCCATCGATACCACATCATCAAAATTTGTTTTATCATTCCAGTCTTGGCCTAATGCATTATTATTTGCGTCATCAATCAGTTTATAATATTTTTTCCCGAAAACATTATCAACTCCCGGGTAACGAAATATCCATCCGAATTGTTTACCCGTAACTTCAATCTGCATTGCGTTTTTAGGAGCCGGACCTGTAAAGGAATACCAGTTACGTAATCCAATTACTACAAGCACTGTCATTGCAATGGCAGGCACCGCAGTCCATATTAACTCCAATCGGTTGTTTTGCAGAAAATAATAAGCTTTGCGTTTCTCGCTTTGCTGATATTTAAATGCAAACCAAAAAAGAAGACATTGTGTAATTATAAAAACGGTTCCTGTAATAATTAAGGTTACCCAAAGCATTGAATCTACTCTGTCACCTTGTGTGCTAGCTGCATCGTGTGCTAATAATGTTTTAGGATATAAAGCTTTGTTGCAATAATATACGCCTATCAATCCTGCAATCAAAAAAGCAATCATGAAGAAACCATTGATCTTGTTTTGTTCTCTTTTACTTCTTTCTTCTCCCTTAATTACTGAAACATATTCGCTGGCTTTTGCTATCTGGAAAATGATAAGATAAACCAGTATAATAACAGCTATCGTAAAAAACATTGCCATGATTCTACTTGTATTTTCGGTTTAAACTTTATGTGTGATGAACAATACTTTCTTTTAAGAAAGGATGATATTTTGCTACCAATGGTTTCTTTGCTAACGCTTTTCCCGTAAAGTGAATCATCAATCCAATAAAAAGCGAAGCAATTCCAAAATCTAACCAGCTTAAGGTTCCTTTTTCAGGTCTTATGCTGCCCATTATCATTTGGTAAAAATCTATCCAATGTCCAAAAATTATAAGTATTGCCATAAAGGTCATCCATGTATAATTTCGTTTTGTTGCACGCTTCATTAAAATAAGAATGGGGCAACAGAAATTAATGATAATATTCATAAAAAATACTCCTTTCCATTCACCTTGTACGCGGTGTTTGAAATAGATTGTTTCCTCAGGAATATTTCCATACCACTGCAACATATATTGTGCAAACCAGAGATATGTCCAGAATATTGAAAATGCAAACATGAATATTCCCATATTATGTAAATGCTCCTGGTTAGCATAGTGCAGATAACCTTTATTCTTTAAATAAATTAGCCATAAAGCAATTAACGAACAACCCGCAACGAAAGAACTTCCAAATGTGTACCAGCTATACATTGTGCTGTACCAATGCCCGTTACCAAGGCTCATCATCCAAAGCCATGGAACAGTAGAACCAACTGTTAACGTAAACCATACTATAAATAAAGAAGCCGTAACAGTATTTTTCCAAATAAAATTTTTACCGGTTTCAATATCCATAGGACTTTCATCTGCCTGGCTGCTTAGTTTACGCATTCTGTATCCAAGTGAACTCCATATTCCAATAGCAAGAATACTCCATACCAGGAAAAAAACGGGGTTAAGAAATCCGCTTTTCCCTTTAATAAGCGGATCATTTTCCCGAACACCTTTATCAAGCCAATTATATATACTGTGTGTTTTATCTATAGCAACAAGATATAAGAAAATTGCAAGTATAATTATGCCAAATACCGGAACTAAAGTAGATATAGCTTCCGGAATTCTTTTTATAACAGTGTACCAGCCACCCATAGCAAGCGTGGTTGCACATATAAAAAACATGCTGGCATTACAGATCAGCATCCAGAATAAACAGTTGTACATTAGAGTGCCAATGAAAATAGCCTGCTCATGTTCATCTTTACTTAAACCTTTTGTAATTAATCCAAGAATGAAAGCAACAACACCAATGATAATAAATATCATTGACCATGTTTTCATTTTGGAAGGAATTTCAAATTGTTCTTTTATATCTTCTGCCATTTTATTTTTTTTATCAAACCAATTATTTTGTTGCTTTTGATGTACTGTCTGTTGGTCCGGGTGTTGATGCCGCGCCAGCAGCCATTTGTTTCGATTTTATATAAGCTATTACCATCCAGCGCTGATGTCTTGTTAATTGCGATGCGTATGAACCCATTAAGTTCTTGCCATACGTAACCGAATAAAACATTTGGCCTTCGGGCATTGCTTTGTATTTATCGTTACCCACAAAATTTGCAGGTGCGGCAGGGAATGGCCCATTACCTCCTTTATACAGAGGTCCATTACCATCAAGCTTAGGCCCGTGGCACACTCCGCAATAAATTAAATATAATCTTTCTGCTTCTTTCGCTTGTACAGAATCTAAACTTGTAATAGGGCTTATAACCTGCTTTGCGGCTACATAATTAGTAGTGTCTCCTGCAGCATCTTTCGCCAAAAGAAACGGCATGTCTTCACCTCTTGCGATTGTGCCCGCTACAGGTAAATTGTTATAAAAAATTTTTCTGCCAGCTTCGTTTGTATCTGTCGTAAATATGTTCGAATCAAGAGGCGCGTAAGTTTCATAAGCACGGCTATAACCCATATCCGGCATATATACACGACCCGGATTACGGCGGACATTACTGCATCCGGCAATTACAAAAACTGTTATTAAAAAAATTATGGTTGAGTAAATTTTCATTTGCGATAATTTAAAGAATAGCAGGATCAGCTTCCAATAATTTTTGTTCCCGATCGTAAGTTCCAATCCACCAGCCCGTTTCTGCTATTTGCACATTTACTTCTACTGCACCGGCGTTGGTAAGGAAACTTTGTAAATCTTCTACATTTGTTTTTGAAGTACATTCTATAACCATTACAAACAAATCATCCGTTGCTCTTGGATGAAAATGATGTTTCTTAACAAACGGCGCCAACTGGCAGAGGTAGCAAAACGTTATGATCATTCCAACCGCAGATAACAAAACCGTTGCTTCAAATGTAATAGGTATAAATGCAGGAAAAGGAAAATGTGGTTTGCCTCCAATGTTTAATGGCCAATCGCTTACAAATACCCAGCTCATACCACCTAAAGCAATAGTGGTTCCTGTAATGCCATAAATAAAACCGGCAGTATGCAAACTTGTTTCTCTCAATCCAATTTCATGATCTAATCCATGCACTGCAAATGGTGTATACACGTCATGGATTTTATAACCAGCAGTGCGAACTTTTTTAACTGCAGGAAACAAAACTTTTTCATCATCAAAACAACCAACTACAAATTTCTTTTTTGCCATAATTATTTAGCTTTAAGCTTAAGCCTTGAACTTTGAGCCATGTTAAATCTAATGTGCATACTCATGCGCAAATTCTTCTGCTGGCTGCATTTCCAGCTCTTCCATATTCTCTTTATAACTTTCTCCTGAAATTTTTAAAATATGCTTTACTTCAGCAAATGCTATTACAGGAAAATATTTTGAGAACAAGAAATAACAGGTAAAAAATAAACCGAACGTTCCTAAATAAAACCCTATTTCCCAAATAGTAGGGCTATAGTAAACAGGCCATGAAGAAGGAACATAATCCCTGTACAAAGAAGTAACAATAATTACAAAACGTTCAAACCACATACCTACATTTACTATTATACTTAAAAACATTGTAACCCATAAATTTCTGCGTAATTTTCTAAACCAAAATATTTGCGGCGAAACCACATTGCAAAACATCATGCTGTAATATGCCCAACCATAAGGACTGAAAAAGTTTGCCCTCGTATAAAAGAATGCATATTTTTCATATTGATTCTGGCTATAAAACGCAACAAATAATTCTGTGAGATAAGCACAACCAACTATAGACCCGGTGAGCACAATTACTTTATTCATTGCCTCTATATGACCGATAGTAATGTATTGTTCGAGCCCTAAAACTTTTCTCGAGATAAGCAAAAGTGTTTGCACCATAGCAAATCCCGAAAAAATGGCACCGGCAACGAAGTAAGGAGGGAAGATGGTTGTATGCCAACCGGGTATTACAGAGGTAGCAAAGTCGAAGGATACAATTGTATGAACAGACAACACCAGCGGCGTAGCAAGACCTGCTAACACTAATGAAAGCGATTCATGTCTTTGCCAGTGTTTTGTTGAGCCACTCCACCCGAAGGAAGCCACACCATAAAATAATTTACGAAATTTTGTTTTGGCTCTGTCCCGAATAGTTGCTAAGTCAGGCAGCAAACCCGAATACCAGAAAATAAGCGAAACAGTAAAATAGGTTGATACTGCAAACACGTCCCACATTAATGGCGAAGCAAAGTTTGGCCAAACAGGTCCGCGGGTATTTGGATAAGGTAAAACAAAAAAGAAGTCCCATACGCGACCCATGTGCCAGATGGGAAACTGACCCGCACAAATAACAGCGAATATCGTCATAGCTTCTGCTGCACGGTTAACACCTGTTCTCCATCCCTGCCTAAAAAGTAAAAGGATTGCTGAAATTAGTGTGCCGGCATGACCAATACCAATCCACCAAACAAAGTTTGTAATATCCCATCCCCAGCCTACAGTATGATTTACATTCCATTGACCAATTCCATAAGTTACTTCACGGTAAACGCTGTAGATACCAAAAAGCAATAACGCAATAGAAATAAAAAAGCCTATGTACCACAATCTTCCAGGTTTTCCTTCAATGGGTCTGCAAACATCCTCGGTTACATCATGATATGTTTTATTGCCATCAACTAATGGTTCTCTTATCTGAGATTCATATTTTAATAATGACATACTTCTTGTTTTTCATTGCTGTTAATAACAGCACATCTTATCTTAAAAACTTTTTTATCCTATTCCGTTAATGGTTAATTCCTCATCCCTGTTACGCACTTTCGCTAAATAACTCACATTAGGTAAAGTGTGTAATTGTTCGAGAGAATGAAATAACCTTAGCTTATTATTTTCTCTCATTTGCGATATAGCACTGTTTCTATCATTTGAATTTCCAAATACAATTGCATTGGTAGGGCAAGCTTGCTGACAAGCGGTTTGAACATCCCACTCATTATTTTCTCCACTCTTTAAAGGCCGGCTTTCTTTCTTCGCTTTTAATTTACCATCCTGACAGCGTTGCACACAGAAACTACATTTTTCCATTACACCTCTTGATCTTACTACAACATCAGGATTTAAAACCATTCTTGTTAAGTCATCATTCATTACATGCACTGCAGGATCCAACTGCCCTACGCCTGTAAAATTTTGGTTATCCGGAAAACTGTCTGCTCCGGTGTAATCAGCCCAGTTAAAACGACGTACTTTATAAGGACAATTATTCGCACAATATTTTGTACCAACACAGCGGTTATAAGCCATTTGATTTAAACCTTCACTGCTATGGTTTGTTGCACTTACCGGACAAACATTTTCACAAGGTGCATTATCACATTGCTGACACATTAAAGGTTGAAAAACCACAGTTGGATTTTCCATATCACCCCGATAGTAGCGGTCAATACGAATCCAATGCATATCGTGAAAACGCTTCACTTCATTTTTACCAACTATTGGAACATTGTTTTCAAGATGACACGCAACAACACATGCACCACATCCAATACAACTATTTAAATCAACATTCATTCCCCAGTGAATGCCCGGCTTATCGTAATATGGATAAATAGTTCCTTGTTTTTCGTAAGATTCAAGTCCGCCGTAAGGCTTTGCTTCTTTTTCTCTGTCATCTAAAATTTCTTCAGGGTCTTTTTTAAAGTCAGCCAATGTAAGTTCTTTAATTACATCGGTACGCAAACCCATAGATGTATCGTATGTGTTATGTGTTTGAAGTTGCGCTATGTCATAAGTATCATTTGTTTTTTCAACGCTAACATTTAATGCTGTATAATCAATAAAATTTCCATTGAAAGAAGTTAGAGGGAATACATTCTTTCCTACATTTTCTGAAACCTTTCCAAGTTTTGGTGTGCGACCGTAACCAAGTGCAATACCAACAGCATTTGGATGAACGCCGGGTATAATCAGAAAAGGAAGTAAAACGGGATCCTTTCCGCTTACAGTTACTTTTAAAACCCTTTTTACCGGATGAATCTCATAGTCGTTTGCTTCTGAATCTATGGTTAAATCAATGCCGAGTAATGATTTTGCCATAGCGGGTGAAATCATTACATAATTATCCCAGGTTGCTCTTGAAACAGGATCAGGAAGTTCATGCAGCCACGGATTGCTTGAGCCCTCGCCGCAACCTATACCTACTTTTTTATAAAGAACAAGTTCTATTCCGTTTGAAGGTTTATTGCCGTTAATAGCAGCAATAGCACCGGCAACTGAACCAGCACTTGGCGCGGCAGTATTATTTAATGTTGCGGTATTATTAAAAGAAGCTGCTGCTGTTGTATCCGTTAAACCCGAGCCGGTATTGCTGATTGAATGTGATGCACCTGCATTTGCTAAAGCATTTCCATTTATTACACCATCCTGCAATGCTTTATCGAGAGCAGTTTCATTACCTAATTTTCCGATCCAGTAATTTTTAAAATAAGTATGATAATCCGGTGCAGTTCCGCTCCAGGTTAAAATGCTGTCTTGCCATTGTCTTGTTTTAAACAACGGGTTTATTGTAGGCTGCATGAAAGAAATAACGCCTGACTTTGGTTCTGCATCGCCCCAGCTTTCGAGATAATGATGATCTGGAATTACATATTTGCAAAGCTGTGTGGTTTCATCATTTCTTGAATTGAATGAAATACTTGCTTTTACTTTTTGTAAAGCATTTTTAAAACCATTCGCATCATACCATGTATATGCAGGATTTGCACCCTGAATGAGCAAAGCGCCAACTCTGCCTGCATTCATATCACTAACGAGTGCGGCAAAATCTGCATCAATGCCCGTTTTACTTTTATTTATAACAGACCAGTTGATCGTATTGCCTTGAGCCCCGAGAGCATCATTAATGGCATTTACTACTTGCTGAATATTTGGATCATTGCTTCCACAAACAACTAATGCACTTCCTTTATTTGCAGATAATTC
Source organism: Bacteroidota bacterium (assembly GCA_048498595.1). Lineage (GTDB taxonomy): Bacteria > Bacteroidota > Bacteroidia > Chitinophagales > Chitinophagaceae > Parafilimonas. Next base: position 9,767 of record JBEHXR010000017.1, on the reverse strand, counting down.
TTTTGCCGCTTTTGCAATTCCTGCTCTTAATTTATCATCAGAAATATTTGATGAACCTTGACCGGTAATAGCATTTAATAAAGCAACTGCAACAGCACCAGTCTCAGAAGGCTTGTGAAGATATCTTTCATCAGCATTAGAACCTGTTAAACTCAAAATGGAATCAAAGTGAAAATGCCTGCTCATTCCAGGATTTTTTTCATCTATTTTTCTGCCAGCAACATATTGTGATGCGAATTCAATTGGGCTTAACCATGTACCGAGAAAATCTGCACCAAGACTTACAATAACTTTTGCTTTATCAAAATTGTATGATGGAATAGCCTGTTTGCCATATGATGCTTTGTTGGCAAGTAACAATCCTGTATAAGAATCTGCATCGTACACTACATGCCTGCTTCCCGGAAATTTTGCGAGAAATTGATTAATGGCTTCTAATGTGGTAGGCGAGTTGATAGTACTTGTAAGTAAAACAACCGGTGCTCCGCCAAGATTTTTTAAAGCATTATTTATTGCCTGGTCAATATAAGCCAGTGTTACTTCCTTTCCATCAATTGTTGGAAAACGCAAACGTGCTACATCATATAAACTTAAAACGGAGGCCTGCACTTTTGCAGACGTGCCGCCTTTTGTTATGGGTGATAAAGCGTTTCCTTCAATTTTAATAGGGCGTCCATCGCGCACTTTTGCCAATACACTTACTGCTTCGCCATCTTGTACATAAGTAGTAGCGTAATAGTTTGCAACACCGGGAACAATATCTTCGGGTTTGTTAGCAAAAGGAATTGATTTTCTTACAGGCACCTCACAGCTTGCAGCAATAAGCGCAGCTGTGGTACTAAAGCCGAGATATTTTAAAAAATCTCTCCGTTGTGTAGATGCTTCGAGTAATTTATCTCCAAACTCAAAAGGCAGTTCTTCACGAAATTCATTTTCAGAAGCTTTTTTTGAAGCCTCAGTTCCATTCATCTCTCCAAAATTTTGCCAATATTTTTTATCCATATATGCCTGTGTAAACTAAGTAATATTAATAATGACATTTCTGACACTCAGTACCACCAATATCTTTTACAGTTACGCTATCCATTTTATGATGCTTGATATCTTCCTGGTATTTTTCGTACATGCTGTAAAAGCCATTGCTTTCAAATTGAACTTTTGTAGAGCGGTGACAATTTAAACACCAACCCATACTTAAAGGGGCAAACTGAAACATTTCATTATAACTGGTTACTTCCCCATGGCAAGTCTGGCATTGCACTCTGCCCGCATTTACATGTTGTGCATGATTAAAATAAGTAAAATCCGGAAGGTTGTGAATTCTTACCCATGGAATTGGTTTTGCTTTGCTTGCATCCCAGGGCTTGCCGGGTTCAAAGCCTGCATATTTATATAGCTTCTGAATTTGCGCAGTGCCATTCACTTCATTTCCATCGCCATCAACTAATTTTTCTCCTTTATATTCTGTAATTGCCATGTGGCAGTTCATACATATATTAACTGAAGGTATTGTTGCCTGCTTGCCCTGGTAAACACCAATGTGGCAATACTGGCAATTGATCTGATTGTTTCCGGGATGTACTTTATGTGAGAAAAATATAGGCTGCTTAGGTTCATATTTCTGTTGCCTTCCTATATTAATAGCGCCCTGCGTTAAAAAATAGCCGCCAATAAGAAATATCACCAGCGTACCAAATGTTATATATGTTTTATTTCTCCAGAAAGAAATGGGCTCTTGTGCAGGAATACCTTCTTTATCATCTGCCATCTTTTTAAGATTGGCATTTATCTGTAGTAAAGTAAACGCAACAATTGCAAGAATGATAGTAAGTATTCCAAATAACAATGACTTATCTCCACCTTCTTCGGAAGCCTGGTTATTGTTGTTGTTATTATTGTTATTGTTTGCAGTTGGTGCAGGAGCTGATTTTACATACGCGAGAATAGCATCAATATCTTTATCAGTTAACTGCGGAAAAGCAGTCATCTGTGTTTTATTATTCTCGTTAAATAAACTCACTGCATAAGGATAGCCGCTTTTTATAACTGCTGTACTGTTATGTACCCAGTCATAAATTTTTTTAGGATCAGGCCACCGATCTTGCACACCTCTTAATGCCGGACCTACAAGTTTCTCATCTACTTTATGGCACGATGCACAGTTTGCCATAAACAGTGCGTGCCCATCTTGCGCTGAAGAAGTTTTGGAGAACACTATACCTGCTAAAAATAAAAGAAGAGTAATTTTTTTTATCGTGGCTATTCGTCTTAATTTAAACATAGCATAAATCAGTTATTGCGATGTTGGGAAATTCTGCGATGCCCGCAAAAATATGACACGATGTTGACAAATCATCTATCAATAAAAATTTTTTTTCACAGTCGTTAATCTTTAAGTTATGCGCTTTTAATGATTTTAATTTGCATGCTTCATGAATCGCATCAAAATAAAAAATATTGCAGTATTTGCTTCGGGTACCGGCAGTAATACAGCTAACATTATTCAATATTTTAATCAAACACAAACAGCAAATATTTCTTTGATCGTTTGCAACAATGCAAATGCAGGCGTAATTAAAATTGCAGCGCAAAATAATATTCCGCGTCTTTTAATTGAGAAGGAAAAATTTTTTCGTGGTGATGGATATGTGCCCGAATTTAAAAATGCGCATATTGATTTTATCGTTCTTGCAGGATTTTTATGGAAGCTGCCATCGGCATTAATACATGCATATCCAAATAAAATTATCAACATTCATCCCGCGCTTTTACCAAAATTTGGTGGCAAAGGCATGTATGGAAATTTTGTGCACAATGCAGTTTTATCAGCCAAAGAAAAAGAGAGTGGGATAACCATACATTTTGTGGATGAGTTTTATGATAACGGAAAAACTATTTTTCAAACAACCTGCCCGGTTTATGAAAACGATACAACAGAAACTTTGTCGAAACGCATTCATGAATTAGAGTATAAATATTTTCCGCAGGTGATTGAAGATATAATTCAGAAATTAGCAGATTGAAAATTTGCAAACCGTTTTCATTCATCATGCGTTTTTACGACGAACGTAAAATAAAACTGGAGAAAACCGCAGACCTCGCAACAAGATGGATTGGCTCTACATCTTCGCTTGTTGTACATACAATATTTTTCATCGTTGCATTTATTCTTCCTGCAATTGATGTTATTTCTTTCCAGGAAATGCTGCTGATATTAACTACGGTTGTTTCGCTTGAAGCAATTTACCTCGCGATCTTTATTCAAATGTCTGTAAACAAAAATAGCCGGGATATTGAAATAATTCAGGAAGATGTTGGCGAAATTCAGGAAGATATTGAAGACATTGAAGAAGATATTGATGAAATACAAAAAGACGTTGATGAAATTCAGGAAGACATCGAAGGCGAAACTTCCAAAGATGTAATTCTTGAAGAAGAAACAGACGCACTTGCTTCTATACAATCTTTACTTTTAAAACTGCAGGAAGAAATTGCGGCGCTGAAAAAAAATTAAATTTCTTCTTTCATTTTCTCCCATTCTTTTGCGGCAAGCACCATGCGTATTTCTCCAAAACTAACAGCATCGCCGAGTTTTTGTTTTATAAATGAGATTGGATTGCCATCAATATTTTGAGTATATGGTTCAATTAAAATAAACTTTTCCGTTTTCACGAGTTCGTTTACAGAAATAATTCCGCGACGAACGTAAAAAGCAAGATGTGCTTCAATTGTTGATACAGCTAAGTTGCGCAGCTTTGCAATTTCCTCAATTGAATTTCCTTCTTTAAATAATTTATAGCTGATGGCTTTGCTGTCTTCTTTTTCTTCATTCGCAATTTTTTCTTTGCGTTCTCTTTTTGGTTTTTTTGTATCGATAAGTGAAGTAAGATGGTGTTCTTCGCAATATGTTTTGATCAATTCTAAAAACATGCTCCCATATTGTTTAGCTTTTGCTGAACCAAAACCGTTTATCTTAACAAGTTCATCTAAATTCTGCGGAAGGTATTCAACCATCTCATCTATTGTTGTGCTGCCCGCTACATAATATATAGGTATATTTTTTTGCTCGCAGATCTTATTGCGCAGCTCTCTTAATTTTTTATGCAGCACCGGATGTTTGCTTTCCGTTTTCTGTTGCGATGCCGTTGCATACGCATTTACACTAAAAGCAGGCACAACAAAACTTTTCTTTTGTTTATAATAATTATCAATTGAAAAATTTTGCAAACAACAATTCAGTAAATGTTTTTTTTCTTCCAGCAAAACAAACACATCTTTTAATGCTTCGTTATATGCTTTTGCGTGTTGCTTACTGTCAGTTGTCGCAGGTGATTGTTTAATGTTTGATATTATTTCATCAACCTGTTTTATAAAATAATCTGCGCCTGCAGATAATCTTTTTTGAAGTGATTCATTTTCTTCAAGCGAAACATTTTCTTCAAAAAATTTGTGAAGTTGATGTTTGAATTTTTCTGCGACCGTTTGCAGTGCGTTTAATTTATTTTCGATTTCATTTATCCACTGCAATAAATCAGCATTGAATGCAGCTTTGTTATCATCAACAATTTTAATTAATTCACCCTGTTGTTTAACTGTTGCTGTTAAATCAAACAACATTAAAAGAAGATTTTGCTGATACTGTTTTTTAGATTGATGCAATTCCTGTTTTAAAATTTCTTCATCTGCATTTTGCTCAGAAAATTGTATGATGCGTTCATCCGTTTTCAAACCCAAAGCATTGATCTGACTTTTTAAAACAATACCATTTAAACTTGTGCAGCGGCTTAATGCAACATAAACTTGTCCTGCAGCAAAAGCACGACCTGCATCAATCACAGCTTTTTCAAAAGTTAATCCCTGGCTTTTGTGAATGGTAATTGCCCATGCAAGTCGCAAAGGAAATTGCGTAAATGTTCCAATAACTTCTTCTTCTAATTTTTGTGTTTGCGGATTAAGTGAGTAACGAATATTTTCCCAAACTTCTTTATGCACTTCAATGGGTTCATCATCATTTTTACATTGCACCAAAATTTTATCGTCTTCTATTTTTGAAATCACACCAATCTTTCCGTTGAAATATCTTTTTACTTTTTCTTTATCATTTTTAATAAACATTACCTGCGCACCAATTTTTAACTCAAGCATTTCATCTGCAGGATATGCTTTCTCATTAAACTCACCGGTTATTTCAGCTTTAAATGAAAATGTTTTTGCTTTAAGTTTTGATAACTCTGTTATGTTGGTTTTGTCTGACTGAAAATTATGTGTCGTCAAAAAAATGTATCCATCATTGCCGTCTAATTCAAACCACGGATCGTAACGGCTATTTAATAACTGCAAGCCTTCATCGCTTAAATTATTATGTCGCACTTCATTCAGCACATTTATAAATGTTGAATCAGATTGCCTGTAAATTTTTTTGAATTCAATATGCACCGGCGGAAATTGTTGCATAATATAGCTGTCAAAAAAATAAACGCTTTTATAAAACGGCGATAACAGTTTCCATTCTTCATCGGGCATCACAGGTGGCAACTGAAACATGTCGCCAATAAACAAAACCTGCACGCCGCCAAAAGGTTCATTATAACGATGGCGAAAATGCTTCAGTACAATATCAATCGCATCAAGTGTATCAGAACGTACCATGCTTATCTCATCAATAATTAAAAGTTCAAGTTGCTGTAAAACTTTTCGCTTCTCCCTGTTCAAACGCATTCTGCCCAACAAGCTGTGTTTATTTACAGCATCATTGTTTTGCATAAAGCCTCTTGCTTCCGGTATAAATGGCGATAGGGGTAATTGAAAAAATGAATGAATAGTTGCGCCGCCTGCATTAATTGCTGCAACACCTGTTGGCGCTGTTACGGCAATTTGCTTTATGCAATTTTCTTTGATGTATTTTAAAAAAGTTGTTTTGCCGGTGCCTGCTTTGCCGGTAAGAAAAATATTCCGGTTGGTTTGATTAACAATATTTGCAGCAAGCTGAAACATTTCGTTGGTTTTGTCTGTGGGTTGCATGATGGAATCAAGATAAGAAAAATATTTGATTGACAATTAAAGCGTGATAAAATTAGTTGTCTTCTTGTTTAGTTACAAGTCAGGTACTGCTCTGCTCGTGGCTTCCTTATACTCTTATTATAGTCTTATTCTGCTGTTCGCCGTTCATCTTTCATTCATCTTACGTTCATCCTTCGTTTTGAGATTGCATTTGGTACTTAATTTCTTCGACTCAAAAATCCAGTTGGAGAATATAAATGAGTCGACCAGCCATCAAAGATCGTTATAATTTATTTTGAAGGCCGCATCTAAACTTATTTTGCACTAAAATTATTCGGACTTTCAAATCGTTTTTTTCGCAGTCTTCTTCAAACTTCTTTTTGCAGCAGAAATTGATTTCACAATCGTTTCGCCGTTGCGCAATTGCTTTTTGTCTTTCACTTTAGCCAGTGAATTTGCATAAGCTTCTTTAATAAGTTTTTTAATGTAGGTTTTTGGAAATTTATTTATATCAGTTACTAAGAAATACCTGTATTGATTTCCTTCACCCAATAATTTTTTTTCAGGATCTGAAATTTCGCTGCCCCAGTAAAAACCAAAGTGCACATTATAATTTGTTCTGCCAACTGCTACAGAACAAAATGTATGACTTAATTTATCTGTTAGCGACCAGCCAAAAGCAAGGGCATTATAATTATCATAAATAATTTCGTTTGCAGTTGGATATAAATCCCAAACAAATTCTCTTAACCATAAAACTTTTTGCTGCACTTCTTCCGGAAATGGTTTGAGAAATTTCAGAAGCTCCGAAACATGTTCTTTACTCATAGCAATTTTTCTAACAAGTTATAATTCTTCCATCATTTTCAATCTTAATAATTCTTTCGTCTTGTAAATATTCAATCACTTTCCATAATTTTTCTTTCTTGATTTTTTTACACTTTTCCAAAACATTCTGAATATCTGCGTTCTTATTTTCCACGGCACGCATTATGCCTTCTTTGATCTTTGTAAATTCTTCTTCTGATATGTCTGTGGATTTTTTCTTCAGGCAATTATCACAAATTCCGCAATCCTGTATTTCATCATCACCAAAATAATTTCCAATAAAACGGCTTCTGCAAAATGTCTTTAATTGAAGATAGTTGAGCATGGTTTCAACACGTTCTACAAAATCATCTTTGCGTTGTTTATATTTTTCATAATTGATGACGAGATATTCTGCCGGTGCACGGTTTGTAATAAAATAAATTTGGGGCGTTTCTTTTTGTTGTTCGTATTCGATTATCTGAAACGATTTCAATTGCTGCAGTTTTTGCTTTACTTCATCCACCGGAATTTTTAAAAGCCTGCTGATTAATTTTTCACTGATGGAAATTTCATTATCGTAAACACCTTCATAAGTTCTGAGCAAACATTTTATTAACGGCTCAAATTGTGAATGCGAATTTTCAAATTCAGTTAATAATTCTTTGGGCGATGTGAAACAAACTTTTGATGGCAAAAAAATATTTTCATTAAAACTGATATAACCTTCCTGCTCTAAAATCTTTATAGTATTTATCGCCGCGAAAACATCTACATTAAAATTTCTAACAAAATCATTCAGATTAAAATCGTAATAAAACCCTTCGCCTGCACCTGCAGGAATTTGTAAATAGTCAACCAGGCATTGATAAATTCTTTTTATTTCGTGTATCGGCGGAAAACGCAATCCAGGCAATGCTTTCAAAGCATTTTCATCTTCTGAATTATACAACAAAACAGCATAAGATTTTTTTTCATCACGGCCAGATCGACCAGCTTCCTGGTAATAATTTTCCAGGCAATCGGGCACATCATAATGAACAACCGTTCGCACATCCGGTTTGTCAATACCCATTCCAAATGCATTGGTGCAAACCATAATTCTTATTTCATTATTCAGCCATGCTTCCTGTTTTTTATTGCGTTGTTCATGCGGCAAACCTGCATGATAAAAATCAGCGTTTATATTTTGAATATTCAACAACTCAGAAATTTCTTTACACAACTTTCGGCTTTTACAATAAACAATGCTGCTGCCATGTACATTTTTTAAAACTTCAGTTGCTTTATTTATTTTACTATCAACTTTAAAAACAGAATAAGAAAGATTCTTTCTTTCAAAAGATTGACGAAAAACTTTTACATTTTTTAATTGCAGTTTTGTTTTTATATCCTCTAAAACAACCGGCGTTGCAGATGCAGTTAATGCAAGCATGGGTGCATCAACAAAATCTCTGAGCGCAGCAATTTTTAAATAAGGCGGGCGGAAATCGTAACCCCATTGCGAAACACAATGCGCCTCATCAACCGCAATTAAATTAATGTTTAATGAAGGAAGATATTCTTTAAAAATTCTGCTTTGCAAACGTTCCGGCGAAACATATAAAAATTTATAATCACCATGCATTGCATTTTGCAAAGTTTGTTTTACTTCAAAAAAAGTTTGCCCGCTGTGTAATGCAAGTGCAGGAATATTTTTTTTATGAAGATTTGAAACCTGGTCTTTCATTAATGCAATCAACGGGCTTATCACCAGGCATAATCCATCTTTCATCATTGCCGGAATTTGATAACAGACAGATTTTCCGCCACCTGTTGGTAACAGTGCAATGGTATCTTCTCTGTTCAAAACAGCATCAATTATTTCTTCCTGCTGCGGGCGAAAAGATGGATGATTCCAGTATTGTTTTAATATAGAAAAGGCTGCAGACATTATTTAAATGAAGTGATTATCATCAAAAGCAAGTTTAAGTTTAAATTTATAAATTGCCCGAATGAAAAAATATTTTCTGCTTTTATTCATGAATCTTTTTGTTGTTGCGTTGATGGCACAATCAACTAAAACAACAGGTAAATATATTTTGGTGATACATGGCGGCGCAGGCACAATTTTAAAAAGTAACATGACGCCTGAAAAAGAAAAATTGTACAAGCAAGGTTTACAAAATGCATTAAATACAGGAAGCAATGTTTTAAAAAATGGCGGAACGGCATTAGATGCTGTGGAAGCCACCATAAAAGTTTTGGAAGACGATTCTTTATTCAACGCGGGCAAAGGCTCAGTGTTTACCAATGAAGGAAAGAATGAAATGGATGCATCCATCATGGATGGAAAAACTTTAAAAGCTGGCGCTGTTGCGGGTGTTACAAATATTAAAAATCCAATCATTGCAGCAAGAGCCGTGATGGATAAAAGTGAACATGTGTTGATGGCTTACAAAGGCGCTGAACAATTTGCTGCCATGAATGGTTGCGAAACAGTTGATCCATCTTATTTTTTTACAACACAACGATGGAACGATTTGATGAAGGCAAAAAAAGAAGATTCATTAAAAGCTTTGGGTAAAGATTCAACAACCGGATTATTAAAGCAGCCGGACAATCATGATTATAAATATGGAACTGTTGGTGCAGTTGCATTAGATATGTATGGCAATCTCGCTGCTGCCACAAGTACCGGCGGTATGACGGATAAAAGATATGGAAGGATAGGAGACTCGCCATTAATTGGTGCAGGCACTTACGCTGATAATAACACCTGTGCTGTAAGTTGCACAGGTTGGGGAGAATTTTTTATTCGCCTTGATATTGCAAAAAGCGTAAGCGACCGCATAGAACTTGCGCATGAAAGTTTGAAACAAGCTGCGGATGAAATGATCATGAAAAAATTACCTGCGCTTGGTGGTGATGGCGGACTGATCGCTGTTGATAAAAACGGAAATTTTGTTATGAGCTTTGAT
>JBEHXR010000016.1:0-24960 GCA_048498595.1 Bacteroidota bacterium | reverse complement strand
TTCATCAAGTATCACAACATCTTTTGCATCTTCAGCAAACTCTAATAAATCATCTGTAAGTTTTGCAACTTTTGCACACAGTGCAGGTTCATCATCTTTTGGTAAATGTGCTGTTGGGCTTTCACTTTGTTCAGCATTAAACTTACCTGTTCGCCAACGTTGCAATTGTCCGCCCCAAATGCCGCCGAAGTACATGTAATAACTTCCATCATCCCGCCCGGCTTCGCCATTCGGGCAGGCATCTTTAAAAACTGCGGGATCAATAGAGAAACTTTTTTTGATAGCTTGTGGTTCTGCTTTAAAAGGTCCGGTTGGTGAATCACTTATTGCAACACCAATTTTAAAAATGCTATCATGATCTTTTGCGGGAAAGAAGAGATAATATCTTCCATTTTTTTCTGCCGCATCCGGCGCCCACATTTGTTTTTCAGCCCAAGGCACATCATTTACATGCAATGCAACACCGTTATCCTTTGCTTCACTATTGATATCATCCATTGAAATAACATGATAATCTTCCATCGCAAAATGACTTCCTAAATCATCAAAGGCTTCGCCTACATCAATATCATGTGAAGGATAGATATAAATTTTTCCATTGAATACATGTGCAGACGGGTCTGCTGTATAAATATGTTTTATTAATGGTTGCGATATTGCCTTCTTATTTAATTCATCGAAGTTGATGTGCTGAATATTTTCTTCGGGCATAATTTAAGTTATAAGTTATGAGTGATAAGTTATACCATTCATCGCATTCTTTTTTGTTTCAAATCGCTTTCAATTTTTACTTCCATTTTTTTATTGATGACATAAAAAAACAACAAGCTTGCGCCAATTAAAAACGGAATAGATGGATACACACTCACCAACATTTTTACACCTTGTATCGCTTCGGGTGATTGCGTTTGGCTGTTTGGAACATAGTTATATAAACCAAGCAGCGACGTTAAAATTGAACTGCCCAACGTGAGCCCGGCTTTCAAACCAACCATCATTGCTGAAAATATAATTGCTGTTGCACGACGATTATTTTTCCATTCGCTGTAATCAGCAACATCGGCAATCATAGCCCATAACAATGGAATGGTTAAGCCATAAAAAAAGCCGTGTAAAATTTGTGAGGCAAACATCAACCCAACACTTTGCGGCGGATAAAAAATAAAAGCAAATATGAATAATGTTGAGATGAAAAGACAAATGCCAAACACATCGCGCTTGCCATATTTATCTGCAAACTTTTTTGATAATGTAATGCCGACAATCATGAAGATAATTCCGCCTGCATTAAACAAACCAAAGCCTGCGGAAACAGGGTCTTCACCAAAAAAATTAATACCAATTCCTGAAAGAAAATGAAGAATGGGATTTATAAAATTCGTAAGGCTTTCTTTATCTACATAGTTTTTAAAATAGTAAACATAAGAGCCGCCTTTCATTGCCAGCGTGATAAACACAAGCAGTGTAAGCACAAGCATAATAATCCATGGTTTGTTTTTAAAGAGGTCGCTTAAATCTTCTTTCAAACTTGATTTTTCTTCAGGCTTTGGAACAATGCGTTCTTTTGTTGTGAAAAAAGTGATAAGCAACATAACGATGCCGATGATGGCAAGCCATGTCATTACTTTTTCAATGCCTGCAGATTTATCGCCGTGACCAGCCGCTTCAATGATGGCTAACATGAATACCTGCACAAAAAATTGTGCGAACATTACTGCAACGAAACGATATGATGACAAGCTATTTCTTTCGCCCATATCGCCGGTGATAACACCGCTCAATGCTGAATAAGGAAGATTGTTCGCCGCATATAACAGCAACAAAAAAGTATATGTTATAACAGCATAAATTATTTTTCCCTGGTAAGAAAAATGTGGTGTACTGAATGCGAGCAACGCAACTATACCAAGCGGAACAGCAGTGAATAAAATCCACGGACGAAACTTTCCCCAACGCGAAATTGTTCTGTCTGCCAACGCGCCAATGACTGGATTAAAACAGAATGCTGCTATCAACCCAACAATCAATATCATTAAAGATGCATGTTCCGGTTTCAGCCCATAAATATCTGTGTAGAAATAAGCGAGGTAAGTAACCAGGGTTTGAAAAACGAGGTTGGCAGCAAGGTCGCCCAAACTGTAACCAACTTTTTCAAGCACCGATAATTTTTGCGGAGCCGCATTAAATTTTACAGCCTGTGCTGCGCCTGTTTTTTCTTCCGGTAATGATAATTCTTCAGCATTCATATGGCCATCGTTGTAATGTTAATTGATCATTGATTTTTTGCTGTTGCAATAACACTGTAAAAAGCAGGTTTAGGCTTGAAATTTCTATCGAACAATAAAGGATAATTTGTTCTGCCGCGAATAGGAAAATTATTTAACCATGACCCGCCATCGTTAACGCCCCAAAATGTAACGCGGCTAATATTGTTTTTATATTTCAGAAACAACGTAAACAATTTAGCATATGCTTCAGCAAGTGTTTGTTGTACAGAATCAGGCAAAGCTTCTTTGTATGGATTCATTGAGGAATCACCTTTTGCAGTTGCACTTACATCCGCCGTTTCTTTATCCCACGGATTTTTTAGAACACTTAAATCAAGTTCAGTAAACATCACTTCAACGCCTAACGCGGAAAATTCTTTAATGCTTTCTTCAATATCATTTAAAGGAAGATTGTTGATATTCCAGTGACCTTGTATTCCAACACCATCAATACGTACACCGGCTGCCTGTATTTTTTTAATTAGCGCAATTGCACCGGCGCGTTTTGCAGGTTGTTCAATGTTGTAATCGTTGTAATATAATTTTGAATGAGGCGATGCTTTTTGCGCCAAACGAAATGCTTCAACAATATAATCATCGCCAAGTTTATCGAGAAAGATATCTTTACGCAACGTGCCATCTTCATTCAATGCTTCGTTCACAACATCCCACGAATACACTTTACCATCGTAACGACTGGCAACAGTTGTAATATGATTTTCGAAATATTGTTTTACAGAATCCGCACTTTGCACGTGATGCATAAATGCAGGCAACTGGCTATGCCAAATTAAATTGTGTGCATTCACTTTCATATTATTCTTCTGTGCAAATGCCACCAGCCTATCGGCTAAATCAAAATTAAATTTATTCCATGAAGGCTCAATGATTTCAGCTTTCATAATATTTTCCGGCGTAACTGCATTAAATTGTTGTTTGATGAGCCTATCATCGGCTGTATCTTTTTCTTCTATTTGTTGCGTGTTAATGGCAACGCCAATAAGAAAATCATCTTTAAATGTGTCTTTTAATGAAGGTGTTGATTGTGCTGTTGCCTGCTGATTGCTGGCACAAAACAAAATCAACAGAAAGCACAAAACAGGTTGTATCATTCGATGTTGTTTTATCATGTTCAATTATTTTCCGGTTTAAAAATTGTTTCCTGCGGACCGAGATAAGATGGTCTTAATCCGCCAAAGTCTAACACTATTTTTTGAAGTATAACTGCAGGGCTAATCATCCAGTATTTAATAACATGCTTTCCAGTTTTATGAATAGAATGATTTGTTGTTTTTATAATGATATTATTTGCAACCCATTCGCTCCATGCAGTTTTATCACTATCGTTTTTATTGATGGAAATGATTTGCGGTTGTTCATCATCAACCGAAACAGCATATTGCAAACCTGAAGGATCGTTATGAAAATTGAGTGTAGGAGACAAGTATGCTTTTAGTTTGAAAGCGCCTGTATCATAACTATAAAAATCATATTCAAGACGCGGAGTGCTTTTATTGATGGTTTGCGTTGATGCAGTAACAGGAAAAGTTGTTATGCCATCGCCATCACGACCAATGTTTGGAATAACTTTCCAGTGAATGTTTGATATATCTTTTTTTCTTGTGAAGTAAGAAGCTTCAATTGAAACATAACCATCTTCTTCAAGAAACAAGTTCTTATTTAAATTTTTCTCAATCGAATAAGGCAGTGCCTCCAGGCTTGAATCAGTAACTATAATATATTTTCTCCCAGTCGAATCTGCATGATTTAAAACTTTTTGGTTTACATATTTTACTTCCGGCATTTTTTGTCCATCAGGTTGTTGCCAGTAAGTGTACCCAATATGTGTTTGGTCCATCATGTGATTCCACTTGCCATTATTGAGTTGATTGTATTGAAGTGAAATCATTGAATCATTTGTATAGAATTTTTTTGCATCATCTGCATATTTATTTGCTAATGGATTATTTTCTTTCGCATATAAATTATTCCATGCAACAGCAGTATATAAATTTTGAAGATTAGCAAAAGCTTCAACCGGATGCAGTACCAATTCAAAATAGGCGTCTTTATATTCAGCAGGTAATTCAGCATTTATTTTTGATGCTTCTTTAAAGAGATTATTCCAGTCGTTTGTAACGCGATTGGCTTCATCATAATTTTCGATGCTGAATGTATTTGCATCTAACAATTCAGGTTTTCTTCGCGATGCATACTGCGCATATTTCTTCAATACATCACCAATTTCTTTTGCGTACATTGAACCAAATTGTTTTGCCGACCATTGTGTGTAGTAATCATCAAGATTATCTTCACTCCATTGGTGAACATTCCATGCATAATCAAGAAAAAATGAGATCGGAAATTCCATCGGCTTCAAATCACCAACGTTTACTATCCATATTTGCCGCACATCATGTTCATATGCCAAATGCATCTGTTCCCAAACTCTTGCAATATTATTTGTGTTGATCCATTTATAGTTTCGCGGGTCGCCTACGTAATCAAAATGATAATAAATTCCGTAACCACCACTTCGTGGTTTATCATTTAACTTTGGCAACCTGCGAATATTGCCCCAGTTATCATCACACATCAATAAAGTAACGTCATCGGGAACACGCATTCCTTTATCATAATAATCCTGCACTTCTTTATATAATGCCCAATCCTGAGGCGTTTCGCTGGCGGGCTTGCCTGTAACATCTTCAATAATTTTTCTTTGATCATCCACAATTCTTTCCAATAAATTAATGGCAGTGCCTTGCGTCATCGGCATATCACCATCGCCGCGCATGCCAATGGTAACAATGCTTTCATGATGATCCATGTTTTCAATTCCTTTCTTCCAGAATGAATCCAGTACAACTTTATTGCTGTCATAATTCCATTGTCCTTTTCCATAACGTTTCCATTCCTGTTGTGCACGCAACATGGGCTCATGATGCGAAGTGCCCATTACAATTCCCCATTTATTGGCAAGAATCGGATTGAGTGTATCATCATCATTGAATGCGTTGCCCCACATTGCCGGCCACAAATAATTTGCTTTTAAGCGCAGTAATAATTCGAACATGTGTTCATACATAAGATGATTAACGCCGCCGAATTTTTCTTTCGTCCAGCCGCTGAATGCAGGCGCTTCATCATTAATAAATATGCCGCGATATTTTACGGAAGGAGAACCATAAGTATAAGTGCCATTCTTTACATATACTTCGCTTTTCTTTTTTACAGGCACATCAGCCCACCAATACCAGGGTGAAACACCAAGTTGTTCTGATAATGTAAATGTGCCATAAGCCGCACTGCGTTTATCACTTCCAACAATTATCAAAGCGTTTTGTATATTTTTAATTGGACTACTAATAGTTTGCAGTTTGAATGCTTCCCATTTATTTTTTATACTGTCAACATTTAATTTTTTTTCTGCAATAAATTTTTTGATAGTTGATGAGCCACTGATTGTTCCAATAACAATTAGATTGTTTATTGATAAGGGCAATGAAGAAATTATTTCAGGTTTTTTTCCTGTTACCATTTCTATATCATTTTGTAATAAGGATGCCGCTTTGTGAACCAGCCAGTCATCATTTTCATCTACATATATTGAAGTGGCTTGGGATGCTGTAACTATTGGAAAATCTTTGCTTGTATTTTTTTGCACCACAAAATTTTGTGCATGCAATGAAGATGATAGAAGAACTAAAATCGCTAATCCCAAAATTTTTTCTTTCAAAGACTGCATTCGTTATTAAAAAATAATTGATGATTAAAATTATTGCAGCAGCCTGGTTGTTTATTTTGAAGCAACCATTAACAAGCAATGTAATAAATAAAGTTGTAACCGATTGCACAACAAATTTGTTTTACTCTTGTTTTGTTGTATTTGTAAAGCCTGGGAATAAACGTCATTTGATTTTACAAGGATAATACAATCATAAGTTATAAATAGACGGTACATTGGGGCAAGGTTTGATCTGGACATTAGTTTAAATAATTAAATAGAAGCAAGCTGTTGCGATGATTGTTCGACGAGCAATACGATTTATATATTGATTTTCTTTCTATTGTGCTTCCCTGGCGCCATATACACAAAACTATTTTTAAAAGAACTTAATAAAATATTTATCTTGAATTTTTTTCCCAAGAAATAGTTGCAGAGGCTGTAACGTCGACATCATTTTAGAACAATTACATACATTGATTTCGCTAAAGTTATAAAAGTCGGATTGGCAAAACGGCGAGTCAACTGCCTGCGAAAAAATACAATGCAAGACAAATGCTAAGGCTACCATTAAAACCACATTTGTTTAATTTTTTAAATCAAACAAGTTTGACGCGACGTTTAAGAAATATCGCACCTGATAGCCGACAAGCCGGTTTTACAGAAAATTTCAAAGTAAATAAAAAAAAATCATGCAATCGGTTACATTTGGAGGGAAAAAATTATTTTTACTTAATAAATTAAAAGTTGGCTGTTAAGGAAGTGGTACTTCTTCGGAAAGATAAAGTTTTTTTTACAATCGATTAATACAAGGACGGAAGAGTGTTTTTACATTCTTCCCTTTTTTCAAAAAATCATTGCCAGAGAAGGAACTATTTCTGGCTATGGCTATTATTTCTGGTTTCTATTCTACCAAAGTATTAGAACAGCATTGATTAGGAAGAAAATAAAGGAAACTGTCTCCGATACCAAGTAAAGATCAAACAGCAGCATAGCGTTATTCATAAAGCAATTCTATTATAATATATTTTCGTCGACAACAGGGCTTAAATCGTAAAAAAAAACAATGCAACCGATTGCTATTTAAAATTTAATGCTATTTTAGTCTTTGAAATGTGCATGAATGGAATATAGCCGCAATTGAAATATAAGCTTAGATGCAGCGAAAAATTTAACAGAGGAGTCTTTACGT
Organism: Bacteroidota bacterium; assembly: GCA_048498595.1. Lineage (GTDB taxonomy): Bacteria > Bacteroidota > Bacteroidia > Chitinophagales > Chitinophagaceae > Parafilimonas. The sequence goes on along the minus strand of JBEHXR010000016.1, from coordinate 17,774 downwards.
AATCGGTTTCAATTCCATGGTAGCGATTGCCAAACAATTAAAACTCTAACGACTAAATGAATGATTTGCTTTGCCAAGAATCCCTAGTAAATTTTATGCATTTTCTTTTATTGTTTTCAAAAAAAAGGAAATCACGGACTTATAAGTGTAATCAATAAACATAATTGTTTTGTATGAGTAAAATTAAAATTTCACAAAAAACTAAGCTGTTATTACTTTCTGCGTCATTTTTATTATTTGGCGTAAATTTTTTAATCGCCCAAAATAACAATCATATTATAGCAGGTAAAGTTACTGTTGGTGCCTCTGGTAATCCAGCCGCGGGCGCTACCATAATGGTAAAAGGCACAAAGAATATTGTAAGCACGGAAAGTAGCGGTGATTTTAATATTATAGCGAAGCCTGGCGATGTGCTTGTTATTTCTTTTGTTGGTTACAAATCGAAGGAAATAACTGTTGGGGATAAAACAGACCAACTTGTCATTAATTTAAGTGAAGATTTCAGTAACCTGCAGGATGTAGTTGTGGTAGGTTATGGGAAAACCAAGAAGTCAGATCTGAGCAGTGCCGTTGGAACAATTTCCAATTCAGACCTGAATAAAACCGTAAATGTAACATTAGATGAAGCCCTTCAGGGAAAAGCTGCTAATCTATATGTAGCACAAACCAGTGGTCAGCCCGGTGCAGGGGCATCTGTAATAATAAGAGGGGTGAGTACTGTCACCGGCAATTATCAGCCACTTTATGTAATTGACGGTGTACAAATAAGACCAAGTGTTCCAACAGGCGGAACTTATAACCTGCCTTCGGGTTTTGCCAATGAATTGCAAGGTCTTAATCCTGACGATATTGAAAATATAAGTGTTTTGGAAGGCGCTGCGGCCACGTCAATATATGGAGCTGCAGGCGCAAACGGTGTAATAATGATTACTACTAAACATGGTAAAGCTGGTCAAACAAAAGTTAGCGCCAGCAGTTTGTATACCATTCAGGAAAGACCAGAAGAAAGGCCGGTAATGAATTTAAAGGAATATGCTATGTATATACAGAAACTGCAGCCTTTAGGGCTTGTAGGTTCTGTTCCTCCTGAAATAGCTGATCCAACTGTATTAGGTGATGGAACTAACTGGCAAGATGCTTTATTCCGCAATACCAATTTGCAGAAATACTCTTTGTCAATGAGCGGTGGTACTGATAAAACTACATTTTATCTTTCGGGTGATTATCTTAACCAGGATGGCGTGGCACTCGGCTCTGGATTTAAAAGAGGATCCATCAGACTTAATCTTGATAACCAGGTTACAAACTGGTTAAAATTTGGCACCAGCCTGAGTGCCTTTGTAACTAAAGAACAGGTTAATACTACTGATGCATCTCTTATAAATATAGCTATTGCTCAGAATCCTACAATACCAGTAAGAAACCCGGATGGTTCGTTTGGCGGCCCGGCGCCGGCTCAAACACAATATGCACAAACAAATCCCGTGGCCCTCGCCCTGTTAGACGATAACTATAATAAATCTTTCGGCGGTATAGGGAATCTTTATGTTGATATCACTCCCATAAAAGGATTGGTATGGCATACTGAACTCAACGGAAATTATACTTTTACCAATAATTATACTTTTTATCCATTTTATTCACTCGGTACTTACAAAGGAAATCCTACATCCGGTAGCCGTGCAAGCAATAACAATTACTGGACTTCTTTAAACACGCGGGTTCAGTATGATTTTACTATACAAAAACATCAGGTTACAGCCATGGTAGGCCATGAAGCAACTTATTACGCTTATGAAGGCTTGTCTGCTTCAGGCATAAATTATTCTACGAGCTCTGTGGAGGAATTAAGCGTAGCTGATCCGCATTCTTCACCGGGAACAAGCTATAAAGGAAATGGCGCAGGCGAGTCTTATTTTGGCAGGTTGAACTATACCTATAATAATAAATACATTGCTCAATTTGTAGTACGGCGGGATGGAAGCTCGAATTTTGGGGCAAATAATAAATGGGGAACATTTCCTGCGGTGTCGGCAGCCTGGAAAATATCAGAAGAGAAGTTTATGAAAAGCCTTACGTTTATTAACGAATTAAAATTACGTGCAGAATATGGTGTATCCGGCAATACGGGTAATAACGGAAGCGCCATTTATTCTAACCTTTATGCTGCGCCGACTGTTTGGGGAGGTGGTTTTCTTCCGGCAAATTTCCCTAATCCAAATCTTAAATGGGAGCAAGATAAATCTGAAAACGTAGGTCTTGATCTTACGATGTTTAATAACCGCGTTGAAGTTATCGCAGATGCCTATATTAAAAATATTTCCAACCTTATCTTAATTGCTTCTGGTCCGGAGGTTTTGGGCGGCAGTTTAAGTGGTGGTTATGGCGGGCTTTTAAGCTGGCCTACCGAAAATTATGGAGGCATGCGTAATAAAGGCTTTGGTATTACAGTTAACACCGTAAACATTTCTACAAAAAGTTTACAATGGAAAACAAGTGCTAATTTTTCCATTGACAGAAATAAAGTAACTAAGCTTGTTGCACCTATCAACACGGTATATACCTCATGGACAAATAGCACACAGGCGGAGTTTCTTACCGAGGTAGGGCAGCCAATCGGTATGATTACCGGTTATATTGCCGAAGGGCTTTTTCAAAATTATAAAGACATTGCAGACCATGCTATTCAAACATCCAATGGTGTATTAACCATTGATCCAAATCAAGGCTCTTGGGTTGGTGACGTTAAGTTTAAGGACATCAGTGGTCCTGATGGCAAACCAGATGGAATTATCGATAACAATGACCGTACTATTATTGGCAATCCATGGCCAAAATTCACTTATAACTTTAATTCATCATTAAGCTATAAAGGATTTGAGCTGAATTTATTTTTTACGGGCGTTCAGGGAAATGATATACTTAATCTTACTCAGTATCAGTTCGGAAGCCCTTTAGGTGTGGGACCGAATACCAATCATTATAAATCAGTGGTAAATTTTGCAATGCCGAGCAGCTTGAATGCCGCCGATGCACTAAATGTAACTTTGACAAATCCAAATACTAATATATACAGACCTTCATCAGCAGATGCCAATCAAAATGGAAGAATGTCTCAATGGTATATAGAGGATGGGTCTTATCTGAAATTAAAGAATGCAAGACTAAGCTATCGAGTGCCTGCAAAATATCTTTCACACACGCATGTATTTACAGGTGCATTAATTACCGCGCAGGTTCAAAATGTTTTCACTATTACAAAATATAGTGGTTTTGATCCTGAGGTGGGTATGTTTAATTATAAGGGTGTAGTAAATATTGTTGGAATGGATGAAGGCAGGTATCCAATCACAAGGTCATATTCAATTAGTCTTGCCCTAGATTTTTAAAACAGTTGAAATTTTATATATGAACAAGAATATAATAGCAACAACAATAATATCACTGCTGTATATATGTATTACGCAGAGTTGTAAGAAAGATTATCTAAACAGACCACCGCTTTCTGCGCCAACAGCAGGCACTTTTTATGCAAACGATGATGATATATTATCAGGCACAGGTCCTCTATACACCGCATCGTGGAACCCTTATATTGGTACACCCATGAATGCATTTGGAGATGTATTAGGCGGCAATATGGTTTGGGATAATTATCAAGGCAGGGGTGCATACATTAATTTTGCAGTTTCTTCAACAGATGGTAGTGGTTCATTACAGGCAACTTACAATGCTTTTTGGTCTGTAGTTGCAAATGCAAACATAGTAGCTTATAATATTGAAAATGCAAGACCCGGTGCAACTGAAGCCGGTAAAAATTCCGGGTTGGCTGAATGCAGGTTTATGCGGGCAGCGGCTTATTATTACCTTGTATTAAATTGGGGTGCTGTTCCAATCATTTACGATAATATAATTCAGCTAAACGATTCAGCCATCCGCAGAAATAATATTGAAGACGATTGGAAATTTATAATTTCTGATCTTACCTGGGCTAAAGATCATTTAAATGCCACACCATTACAGCCTGCTCGAATAACAAAATGGAGTGCTGAAGGCATGCTGGCCAGGGCCTACCTTGTAAGATCCGGGCTTGGACAAAGCGGCGGCAAGCGCAACCAAAGTGATCTTGACAGTGCTAAATATTATGCCGGAGACGTTTGCAACAACAGCGGGCTCTCCCTGATGCCCAATTATTATGATCTTTTTACCAGCAAAAACTTTAGCGGCACTACCGTACCGCAAGAAAGTTTATTCTCATTATTATGGGTTCCAACCGGGGGCTGGCAGGTTGAAAATCATATACAGGCTAATATGGCTTACAGCTCACTTATTACCCAAACCGGTGATGGATGGGGAACTTCTTTTGGTGCATCAGCCAGTTTATTGCAATATTATTTCGATCCTGCCAATAAAGCCGATTCTATACGCAGAAGAGCAAGTTTCTTTATGCCTAACGATTATTATCCGGACATTAACCAGGCAAATGGTGGATGGCACGTGGACACTACTCTATTTAATAATTCTAAAATTTATATTCCGGGCCAAAAAGGGAACGGAAATGTTAACGACCGTGCATTTATAAAAAAATATGTTATCGGTTCGCCTGCCGATAATGGCGGACTTGGCGGAAGTCAAAATATAAATTTAAACACTTACATGTTGCGCCTTGCTGAAGTATATCTGATTTATGCAGATGCCATTTTAGGTAATAATCAATCTACTTCTGATCCCGAAGCACTTAAATATTTTAATGCTGTAAGAACAAGGGCAGGTGTTGCTCCAAAAACTTCTATTACTTATGATGATATTTTTCAGGAAAAGAAAATAGAGTTTGCTTTTGAAGGGAACGAATGGTATTATTGGAAGCAATGGTATTACTTTGATCCGGCAAAAGCGCTGCAATATTTCAGTAATCAAAACAGGGGTAGTTATAACATCTCTTATAATAACGGTAATCCTTTTGTAACTTTTTTTGGATCAGATAACATGACTCCCGGTAAAGTAACTTATCCCATTACTCCACAAACCGCAGATGTTCCTTTTCCTGAGTCAGAGTTGTTGACGACACCTTCTTTAACTCTGGCGCCTGTGCCATTTGATTTTAGTAAATTAAAATATTAATCTTATTGCAGTATGAAAAAGCTATTAATTATAATTATTGTGATTGCCGCTTTCGTGCCTTATGCCTGTAAAAAAGAAGGGAGTGGCAGCGGACAACCAGTTGTTACGGGCGTTAGAAGTCTTGATACCACAAAACGTGACAGCGTTTTTACACAAGCAATGCCCGGTACTTTGATAGTAATAGAAGGTAATAATTTTAATGGGTTGCAGGCTGTGTATTTTAATGACACTTCTGCATACTTTAATCCTGCGTACGTTACCAATAACAATATTATTATTACTATTCCGTCTACTGCTCAAACAACTGCAACGAATCCTGATGTAAAGAATGTTATCAGAATAGTTACTGATCATGGTGAAACAACTTATTCGTTTAGCCTATACCTGGCGCCACCTACAATTACTTCAATAACGTTTGACAATTCAGGAAGTATCGTTTATATCAACGGAAATAATTTTGAAGGAATACAGAAGATCACTTTTCCTATTGGCAGCGGCAACGACACCGCTCTTTCTTATGAGGTAAATAAAACGTTCACACAAATAACAGCAGAAATTCCGCCGGGAACTCCTTCCCCTGATTCAATACGTGTGTATTGCACTTTTGGTACTGCTGCATACTCTTATCCGCCACCTATGAGCATTACTTCCGTGTCAAACGAAAATGGCACTGCAGGTACAAGTATTACTATAACAGGGACCAATTTTGTTGGTATTGACAAGGTTATTTTTCCAGGCGGCCTCCAAGGTTCAAATATTGTTGTAAAAAGTGTAAACGAACTAACAGTTACTGTTCCATCAGGCATAACTGCAACAGATTCATTGCGTGTACAAGGCACACTTGGCAGTGCATCATCACCGCAACTTTTTGATTCTTATATCACGCATCCATCACCGGGTTATCTTACAGATTTTGAAACACAATGGAATACTGATAACACAGGATTTGTTGGCTGGACAGGCGGTTATGCTCCCCCGGAAACTGCAAATACCACTTACCCGGGCGCTTCTAACGGTACAGGAATTTTATTGCAATCGAGCCCAATGAGTGCCAATGCGGGTCCAACTTCGCAGGGCAATCCTGGTTTATTGCAATTGAATGATGTTCCCTGGGTTTCCAATACGTCTGCATCTATCGCAAACTATTCACTCAAGTTCGAATTATATGTAGCAAGTCCATGGTCCAAAGGTGAGCTTTGGATTTCTCTTGGCGATTGGTATGGTTGGTCAAGTTATACAGCAAGGTATGCTCCCTGGGAAACTGCTGATGGAAACATATTCCAGCCTTCAGGTTGGGTTACTGTTACAATTCCGCTTACAGACTTTATTAAGGGCAATGAGTTTTGGCAAACATCCTGGAATTCCAGCGGTGCCCCTGCATCTAAATTTTCAGATTATCCGTCAACTGCATTGGTATTTATGATTGCAAACGATAAAGCCGAAAGCGTGCCTGCCAATAGTATGAACCTGGCAATTGATAATGTGCGTATAGTACAGGGACAATAAGTATGGTAAAACAGTTCAGAAGAATGTATATTACTTTATGGGTGATATTGATTTGTTGTGCTGCTTGCAAGAAATCAATATCACCTAATGATCCCGGCGGCGGAAATACTGGCGGAAATGATTATCCTGTTATAACGGATTCAATATACAATCCTTCGGATATTTCCACACCAGCAACCATTGGCTTCTTTGGTAATGCATGGTCTGTCAAATCTTTCCAGTCACCCGGAACTGTTGATGGAGCAGTGCCAACATCATCAGCCACAGATTCATTAACCATTAATGTAAACAATGTGTTGGTGAAAGTGCCACCGTATGTGTATGGCAATAATTCTAATTTATGGATGGGACAAATTGTTACCCAGCCGGCGTTGATGCAATATATTAAGGATCTTGCTCCGCATATTATTCGTGCTCCGGCAGGTAGTGTAAGTGATGTATATTTTTGGAATGGAAGTGACGCTTCGGCCGCACCTTCAGATGCGCCTGCAACATTAGTAAATGCTGACGGTACAACAAGTGCATCTAATTATTGGTATGGCGGCAATGATGCTTCATGGACGTTTTCTTTAAACAATTATTATACGCTGTTAGCACAAACACACAGTACAGGAATTATTACTGTGAATTATGGTTATGCAAGGTATGGAACGAGTAGTAATCCCGTAGCTGCAGCAGCACATCTTGCTGCAGATTGGGTGCGTTACGATAATGGCAGAACGAAATTTTGGGAGATAGGCAATGAAAGTTACGGCAACTGGGAAGCCGGTTATCGCATTAATGTGAGCAAGAACAAAGATGGACAGCCCGAAATAATTACCGGTGCATTATACGGTCAGCATGTAAAAGTTTTTGCAGATTCTATGCGTGCAGCAGCAAAAGAAACCAGAGCAACCATTTATATTGGGGCAACATTGTATCAGCAACCTCCTGCATCCTATGATTATGCAAGCATCCAAACGTGGAACCAGGGCGTGCTGGCTAATGCAGGTAATATTGCGGATTATTTTATTGTGCACGATTACTTTACTGCTTATGCTACAAATTCGTCAGTAAATGATATCTTAAATACTGGTACAACTGTTCCTTATTCAGTAATAGATTACATTAAACAACAACTTAACGGTGCAGGTGTTAGTATAAAACCTGTTGCTTTAACAGAATGGAATATTCAGGCAACGGGCTCAAAACAAAATGTTTCTTATATAGCAGGCTTGCATGCTGCTGAAACACTTGGTTCTATTATAAAAAGCCATTTTGGCGAAGCGAGCCGTTGGGACCTTGCAAATGGTTACGCTAATGGGGATGATCAAGGTATGTTTAATATTGGTGATGAGCCTAATGCGCCGCTTTGGAATCCACGACCTGCCTTCTATTACATGTATTATTTCCAAAAATATTTTGGAGACCGAATGGTGTACGATACGCTTCGCGCCACCAATTCAGATATCACTACTTATTCATCTACCTTTTCTTCAGGACAAGCCGGAACAGTTATTATAAATTCAGGAACATTAAGTCATGTTGTGTCGGTTGATTTTCAGCATTTCCCGGCTGGTAATAAATATTATTGGTATGTGCTAACAGGTGGTAATGATAACGGAGATTTTTCCGGCCAGGTTTATGTAAACGGAACAGGACCTTCAACTGCAACCGGCGGTCCATTAAATTATGCAAACATCAAAGCATATTCAGCACCGCTTAACGGAACAATTAAAGTAGATGTTCCACCAAGAAGCGTGGTATATTTGGTCGCAGAAAAGAAATAGTACCTGTTTGCTCTAATAAGCCTTATAAAGTGATATAACTGCTTATTTACTATTTAACGCTTCTATGGTATTCCACAAAATTCAAATGCTGTAAACCATTATACAACTTTACCGCGATGAAAATTTTTTATTTAATTTTTGCAGTAGTGGTTTTCTTTGATACATCCTGCACATCAACAAAAAAACATAGCGGTTTATATTTCGATTATTTACCATCATCTTCAACCGGAATAGACTTTAAAAATACTATCATAGAAAATGATTCTACCAACATGTTTGTGAATGAATATACTTACATGGGCGGTGGCGTGGGTATTGGAGACTTTAATAATGATGGTTTGGAAGATATTTTTTTTACAGGCAGCCAGGTTAGTTCGCGCCTTTATATCAACAAGGGCAATATGCATTTTAAAGATGTTACTCAATCAGCAGGCGTTTCAACGAATGCATGGTGCACCGGTGTAAGTGTAATTGATATAAACAATGATGGCTGGGCTGATATTTATGTTTGTATTTCTGGCAAGGTAAATGGTGATAAACGCAAAAATCTTTTGTTCATTAATCAGCATCTCTCAAATGGAGAAGTAAGTTTTAAAGAAGAAGCTGCTGATTACGGGTTGGCAGATACATCGTTTTCAACCCAGGCAGTTTTTTTTGATTATGATAAAGATGGAAGACCCGATATGTATTTGCTGAATCATACATTAAATGATAACCGCCCCAATGATATTAAAGATGTAAAAATTGACAGCAATGCAATTGCGGCTGATAAACTTTATCACAATGAAGGCATACAGCCAGGCATGAATCATCCTGTATTTAAAGATGTTTCAAAACAAGCAGGCATTTTTGAAGATGGTAATGGTTTAGGTGTTACAGTAACAGATGCAAACAATGATGGTTATCCAGACTTATATGTGTGCAACGATTATATACGTAATGATGTGTTGTGGCTGAATAATAAAAACGGCACGTTCAGTAACTGCATCGCATCAGCAATAAAACATCAAAGCTATTCAAGTATGGGCACCGATGCTGCTGATGTAAACAATGATGATTTGCCCGACATCATTACGCTTGATATGCAGCCCGAAACCAATGAGCGTAAAAAAATGATGTATTCTTTTTTAAGTCAGCAGCGGCATGAACTGGAAATGCAAAAAGGTTATCAGCCGGAATATATTCACAATATGTTGCAGTTAAATAATGGTGTGCGCAACATAAATAATCGCAGTGAACCTTTCTTTAGCGAAGTGGGCGAAATGGCGGGCATTGCTGAAACAGACTGGAGCTGGAGTGTTTTAATTGCAGACCTTGATAACGATGGATGGAAAGATGTGCATATCACAAATGGATTAGGCAGAGATCCAACCAACATAGATTTCCTGGAGTATAAGTATAATACGGTTATGCAAACAGGTGTATCGGAAAACAACCCGCAACAACGCAAAACTTTTATGGAGCATCTTGCGGCGCTAGGTAGTGTATCGCTTCATAATTATTTATATAAAAATGAAAACGGTTTTTTGTTCCAGGATGTTTCGCAGCAAGTTGGTCTTACACAATCGTCCATTTCAAACGGAGCAGCTTATGCAGATTTAGATAATGATGGCGACCTTGATATTATTACGAACAATATTAATGGTGAAGCATTCATCATGCAAAATGATTTGCGCATAAACAATGATACATCACACAGAAATAACTATCTCACTATAAAATTAAATGGAGATGCAAATAATAAAGATGGCATCGGCGCAAAAATATTTGCATACAGTAAAGGCATCAAGCAAATGCAGGAAGCTTATCCTGTTCGCGGTTATCTTTCGTCGGTGGATAACAGGTTGCATTTTGGTTTTGGAAACAATGTTCCTGATTCAATAAAAATTATTTGGGCTGATGGTAACGCGCAAATTATACAACATCCTCCGGTTGACACATTATTAAGTGTAGATTATAAAAATGCAAACGAAAAATATCAGCCATCATTACCACATTCTGATTCTTTATTTACTGACGTAACTCAAACTATCAACGCAGATTTTCAACATAAAGAAACACCGTTTTTTGATTACCAGTTTCAGCCGCTCATCATGCAAAAATTTTCGCAGGAAGGACCGTTCATCAGCACTGCAGATGTGAATAAAGACGGGCTTGAGGATTTTTTTATTGGTGGCGCATTTCAGCAATCAGGCAAAATTTTTATACAGCAAAGAAATGGAAATTTTATAGGCAAGGATTTGGTAAGCGGCACCAAAAATGAAGAAGATATGCAAAGTATTTTTTTTGACGCTAATGCAGATGGTTACCCTGATTTGCTTATTGCAAGTGGCAGCAGTGAGTTTGATACCACTTCATCTTATTATCGTCCGCGTTTGTATTTGAATGATGGCAAAGGAAATTTTACATTGGATGAACATGCCATGTCTGCACTAATACGCACACCCGCCAAAAGCCTTGCTGTTGCTGATTTTGACGGTGATGGTGACACCGATGTTTTTATTGGTGGAAGAGTTTTGCTTGGCACATATCCGCAATCACCAAGAAGTTATTTGCTGCGTAACGACCATGGAAAATTTGTTGATGTTACAAAAGAAGTTTGTCCTGCGTTGGAAAATGCCGGATTAATTAATGCAGCGGTTTGGGCAGATATTGATGGTGATAAAAAACCTGATTTAATTATTGCAGGTGATTGGATGCCGGTGCGAATTTTTAAAAATAATGGCAGCACATTAACTGAAATAACAGAAAGCGGCTTAAACCATTTGAGTGGTTTCTGGCGCAGCCTGGTAGCAACTGATATTGATGGTGATGGTGATTTAGATATTGTTGCCGGTAATTTAGGTTTGAATAATCCTTTTCATATTGATGAAAAAAAACCGGCTGAATTAGTTGCAAAAGATTTTGATGGCAATGGTGTAATTGAACCAATATTTTGTTATTACATAAAAAACAATGATGGTAAATATGAATTATCATCCGGCATATCAAGAGACGATTGGGCAAGACAAATGCCATCTATTAAAACAACCTTTGAACAAAACGAACCTTATGCAAAAGCTTCGATGAACGAAATATTCACGCCGCAAATGATGGAAGGCGCAACAATTTTGCATTGCAATGAAACAAGAAGCGGTTGGTTTGAAAATAATGGTAAAGGTAATTTTACGTTTCATGCATTTCCATTGCAGGCACAGGTTGCACCGGTAAACTCTATTGTAGCAATAGACATGAACAGCGACGGAATGAAAGATATTCTTATTGCAGGCAATGATTACGAAGCGGCTGTTACGCCAGGGGCTTATGATGCGTCGTATGGATTGTTATTAAAAGGGAATGGTAAAGGGCTATTTACTGCTGTTCCTTCTGTTGCAAGTAATTTTATTATTGATGGCGATGTAAGAGATATGAAGATAATAACTAACACCAAGAAGGAGAGACTAATTCTTATTGCCGTTAATAATGATAAAATGAAAGTGCTTAAATGCAAATAGAAGCAAAAGCTTTATGCTAAAAATTGCGTCTATTTTTTGCCTTTCTTCAATGACGATTCTCTTACTATTAATTCTGATTTTATCACCACTGTATTTGTAAGGTTCATATCCCACAAACCTTTTAAATGATTTATTAAACTTCGTGCAGCAACCTGCCCCATTTCAAAACCGGGATAATTTATTGTCGTTAACTTGGGGCTTACTACTTTACCAATACTGTCATTATTAAAACCAACAATCGCAATATCCTGCGGTATGCGTATGCCTTCATCTTTTAAACATTGCATTACTACTGCTGCACAAAAATCATTAGTTATAAAAATGCCTTCGGGCAATGGCTTCATAGACAAAATTCGTTTTGCGGATCGTACTGCGTCTTCTTCTTTTAAGCCATCTATCACGACCAATTTTTCATCAAACTTAAATTTGTGATCTTGCAAAGCTTGTTTATATCCACGCAATCTTTCGGAATAAACGTTCCTTTTTAAACTCGACGTAATATGTGCAATACGCTTGCAGCCTTGTTGTATTAGATGCGAAGTTGCATCATAGCCGGCCTGAAAATTATTAATAATAACCTTTGTACCGTCATTATTTTCAAACACACGATCAAAGAAAACGATAGGGATGTTCTTGCTTTGGAATTGTTTGAAATGATGAAGATTTTCCGTGTCGAAAGACAAAGATGCAATTACTCCATCAACGCGTTTATGAAACAGATTGCTGGCATTCGCTGCCTCAAGTTTTGCATTTTCCGCAGAGTGAACTATAATAAGATGATATTTAGCTTCTGTAACTACTTTCTCAATTCCCGCTAAAACAGAAGTAATAAAATAACTATTCAATTCATGGAGAATTACGCCAATTGTATGTGTTTTTTGAAGCCGAAGACTGCTGGCAAATGGATTATGGCGATAACCCATTTTTTCTGCCAAAGAATTTATCTTTTTTCGGGTGTTTATACTAATAGACGAACTATCATTTAAAGCTCTGCTTACTGTTGCCGGAGATACACCAATATGTTTTGCGATATCGTAGATTGTAACTTCTCTTTCAGTTTTCACTTCTTCTGGTAAAATTTAGCCATAAATATAAAATAAATCTAAAAGGTTATGCAACCCGATTGCCAATGAAAATAAACTTCTAATATTTAGAAACCGCAACTTCAACTGAAAGATAAAAACCACAAATCCGTTAAATGTAAAGGTTTTAGCAATGTGTGTCTTTCTATGTAAAACGTAAGATGGGTATGCATAACCCATACTGAAAGTCGAATATAAAACTATGTAAAACCCTATAAACCAAAGAAGTGCTAAAAATGAAAAAGCCCGTCCACATTGCGTTTCACGAGCTTTCTTTAATTAATTGAACTTAAAAATATCCTTATCAGCGGAGAGTGAGGGATTCGAACCCTCGATACCCTTTAGGAGTATACACACTTTCCAGGCGTGCTCCTTCAACCACTCGGACAACTCTCCAAAAAATAGTGTGCAAAAATAGAAGCTTAACTTGCTGTTGCGAAAATTTTTTCGGCATTTGCAGTTGTTATTGCAGCAACTTCCTCTAAAGAAATATTTTTTACTTCAGCTAATTTTTCTGCAATAATTTTTATATAACTGCTTTCATTTCTTTTACCGCGAAAAGGCATAGGAGCCAAATAAGGAGCATCCGTTTCAAGAACTATATTTTCCATATCTATTTGTTTAATCACTTCACTTAAACCAGAATTTTTATACGTAAGCACACCACCAATGCCTACATAAAAATTCATATCAATAATTTGTTTTGCTTTTTCATATGTGTCGCCAAAGCAATGAAAAATTCCACGCAAACCTTTTGCCGCAAAGGGTTTTACAAAATCAAGCGTTTGCTGCATTGCATTGCGTGTGTGAATAACTATTGGTAAATTTTTATTTAATGCCCACTGCATTTGTATTTCAAATGTTTCATATTGTTGTGTGATGAAAGTTGTATCCCAATAAAAATCCAGCCCAATTTCTCCCACTGCAATAAACGAACGTTTATTTAACCAATTTTCTACGGTAACCAATTCTTCTTTATAATTTCCTGTTACAGAACAAGGATGTAATCCCATCATTGCAAAACATTTACCTGGATATGCGGTTTCTGTTGCGAGCAATGATTCAATTACGCTGCTGTCAATTGCAGGCATAAAAAACTTTTCAACACCCGCGTTAATTGCCCTTGTTATTATTTCATTTAAGTTATCTTTAAACTCGGGAAGATATAAATGACAATGTGTGTCGATAAAAAACATAAAATGTTTTTTTTGAGTATTAAATTGGTTACAATTTTACAACCCCTAAATGTTTTATTGCTACTTTTGGTAAAGTTTTCATAGGGTACGGATTAAAAACGGGCTGAGGTTTCTACCTTAGCCTTTTCTATTTGTTTAAAGATGTTTAAATGAAAAACCTTTTTCGGTAAATTCTTTTAATACTTCAGGTAAAGCAAACTTTAAAGAATTCCATGCTTTTTGGCTATCATGGAAAACAATAATAGAACCTGGTACTGCATTATTAATTACATTTTCCGAACATTTTTCAGGCGTATTTTTCTCGTCAAAATCACCACTTAACACATGCCACATAATTATTTTGTAGCCAAGTTTTTTGCACAAAGTTTTTAAAACAAATGGAGATACTCTTCCATATGGCGGGCGAAAAAGTTTTGAATTAATATACTTAGCTGCATCAGTTATATCATCAATATACTTTTCTTTTTTTTCCTTCCATCCGTTAAGATGATTGTAAGTGTGATTACCCGTTGCGTGTCCTTCATTCAATATGCGTTTATAAATATCCGGATGAGATGCAACATTCTTTCCTAAGCAAAAGAAAGTTGCTTTTGCGTTGAATTGTTTTAACTGATCGAGTACAAATGGTGTTGCAGTTTCATGCGGACCATCATCAAACGTGAGATATAAAATTTTTTCTGTTGTTGGAATTTTCCAAACCAATGAATGATTCAATTGAATGAACCATGCAGGAATGCGAACGCTATAAAACATGAAGCAAAATTACATTGTCAATCCCCAATTGGTCAATCTATGTATTAATGACCATAATATTGTTCAGGAGGCATTTTAAATAATACGTTGTGCTGAAACTGATTAAAATCAAGCATTTCAGCATCGTGTGTATAAACCCAATTGTCGTAACGATCTTTATTAATTACTGGCCCGAACAGCCATTGATTATATGCATCAAAAATTCCTTCGCGCAATAATTGTGATTGAAAATCGAATAAGTGATACGGATAAGATGTAGCTGCAGTGCTGTTCCAGTTCAAAATAAAACGTGTGCGAAACGCTGTGATCATTTCAGGAATAATATTGGCAGACGAAGTTGGTTCGAGTGCAACACTCATTGAAGAAGCGACCGCTTTTTCAAAATCAGTTCCGCTTGTTTTAAGAGTATTAATATTTGATTGACCGGATAAGATCAGTTTGTAATTATTGAGCAATAAATTTTTTATTTCAGCAGAACGCCTGGTTAAACTTTCAATGTTTACAAAGATTTCACTGTAAATAGTGCTCCAGAAAACATTTTTTTCATCAGCATAATATTTTGCTGCATAGTAATAATTACTGCTGTAATTCGGGTCTACCTGAATTCCTTTTTCCCATTGATTAATTGCTTCATGCTTGTTATCGTATTGCGTTAGCATGTCTCCATATTCACTATATAAAACACCGCTCTTCGGAAATTTTTTTAATGCAGCCTTATACATTTTATCTGCTTCTTTGTAATCAGCAATCGCTTTGTAAGTAAGTCCTAAAATTTGATAACTCTGTACATCCGCGTCATCTCTCGAAGTAATTTTTTTACCAATATCTAAAGACTTCTGAAAATCTCTGCCGAGATAACTTATATAAGCTTCGTCTTTTAAAAGATCAATATTATCAGGGTATTGCTGCAAGCCTTGCTCCAATATTTGAACTGCGCCGGTAAAATCCTGCTGTTGTGCTGATGCTGTTGCCTGCTTCCGTATTGATTCAACGGTTTGCTGTGCGTAGGTTAAATGTGTGATACAAACGATAAATGTTGTTATAAGAATTTTTTTCATCACTCATTTTTATTACTCGTAAAGAAGATGTGTAACAAGACCGTCACGCAACTTCGGTTCGAACCATGTACTTTTTGGCGGCATTACATTATTAGTATCTGCAATAGCAAACAACTGGTTTATGCTAACCGGAAATAAGCTAAAAGCCATTACACATTCACCGCTGTTCACACGATTTTCCAATTCAGTTAAGCCGCGTATGCCACCAACAAAATCAATATTCTTATCTGTTCGCTGATCGTAGATGCCGAGGTGTTTGCTTAAAACATTGTTCTGAAGAATATTTATATCAAGCACTCCTAATTCATTATTTAAAAATGTGCCAGGTTTCGCTACTAATTTGTACCACTTTCCCTGCATATATAATCCAAACGTATGTAAAGCTTCGGGCTTATAAGCCAGCGCTTTTTCTTCAACAACAAAATCATTCTTTAATTCATTTAAAAATTCTTCTGCAGTTAACTCATGCAATGTTTTTATAACACGGTTATAATCTAATATCTGTAATTGATTTGCAGGAAATAAAGTGGTTAGAAAATAATCGGCAGCTTCTGTTTTTTTATTTAACTCGTTTCGCACTTTTGCTGCAGAAGCGGCACGATGGTGTCCATCAGCAATGTATGTGCAATTAATTTGTGTGCTGAAAATATTTGTTATTTGTTTGATGATATTGTCATCGCTGATTATCCATAAAGTATGCGATACATTATCGTCTGTAATAAAATTGTAAACGGCAGTTTTAGTACTTGCCCATTTATCAATAATGTTATCTAATTCATCATTACTTCTGTAAGCTAAAAAAACATTACCGGTTTGTGCACCTGTTGTTTCGATGTGATTAATTCTGTCAAGCTCTTTAACAGGCGTTGTAAATTCATGTTTTTTTATGATGTTGTTTTCATAATCATCCACACTGCTTAAAGCAACCAAACCCGTTTGTGTGTGGCTGTTCATCGTTAACCTGTATATATAAAAACAATCCTTATTTTCTTTGAATAGTATTTCGCGTTTTATAAAAGCCTGGAGATTATCTTTTGCTTTTTCATACACTTCTTCGCTGTGCACATCAATTTTATCCGGCAGATCGATTTCGCTTTTTGTGATATGCAAAAATGAATTCGGATTTCCTTCTGCTTCTTTTTTAGCTTCTGTACTGCTTAATACATCGTAAGGTTTGCTCGCAACCTGTTTTGCAAATTGTGCCTGTGGTCTTAATGCTTTAAACGGTTTAATTATTGCCATTGAATTATTAATACTTACAACTTGTATTGTATAATATTTATAAGATTATTTTCTGTGAAGGTTCTGCCTCTTTCTGTCAACAAAAAATGTTTTTGATAAAATTTCATTTTGGTGAAGACGAAAGGTTAACAACAGGTATTGCTCAAAAGAACATTCATAGACTGTTTCAAAATTAAATATTATATCAACTATATTTTTGAGAAAAATCTTTCATTAAATCACACATCGCCTGCACTGTATTTAACGGCATTGCGTTGTACATGGAAACACGTAATCCCCCAACACTTCTGTGCCCTTTCACGCCAACCATTCCATTCTTTTTACATTCGTCCAAAAACAATTTTTCATGCTCGGGATTTTTTGTTGTGAATGTTGCGTTCATTAAACTTCTGTCTTGTTTATCTACTTTTCCTGCAAAAGTGTTTAATGAATCGAGCGTTTCGTAAAATAAATCGGCTCGCTCTTTTGCTCTTCTTTCCATTTCAGCCAAACCACCTTCTTTTTTTATCCATCGCAACGTAAGCATACTTACATACACGGCAAATACCGGTGG
>JBEHXR010000015.1:0-25810 GCA_048498595.1 Bacteroidota bacterium | reverse complement strand
CGCAGCTATGGCGATGAAGCAATGGCGGCAATATGGATAAGCTTTGGCGTTGCACTGTTTCTTGTTTCTGTTTACAGCAATAAATATGAATCAGCTAATGTTGCCGCTTTGTTTATGATTATGTATGGCATGCCAACGTTTGCCACAGGTTACATACATCATTTTAAACCGATGATAATTGGTAGCATTGTTTTTTGGATTTGTGCTGTTATATGTTTCTATGTTCAGTTTCCATACATCATGTTATTTACAGCAGGCGCATCAATTGTTGCGTGGGTTATTCCCGGTTTGATTTTAAGAAGAAGATATTTGAAAGCAAAGAAGAATAATGTTTAAAGAGTTAGACCCAATATTACATTCGCAATTACGCCTTGCAGTGATGAGTTTATTAATAAGTGTGAAGCAAGCCGAATTTACTTTTCTGAAAGAAAAAACAAACTCAACCGCCGGCAACTTAAGCGTGCAGGTACAAAAATTAAAAGAAGCCGGCTACATTGAAGTAATAAAAGAATTTAAAGACAACTATCCAAACACCACTTGTAAAATAACTTCGAAAGGCATTAAAGCTTTTGAAGAATATGTAAAGGCCTTGCAACAATATTTGCAGGTAAAAAAATAAATCAATGCTCTTTAAATCCTAAAGCTTTTACGTAACCTTCGTTCGGTTTACAATTTTCGAAGCGGCAATTAATTAAAAATTGTTCGAGCGATTTTTTAGCTGCACTCATATCTGGTCTTGCTTTTCTCACTTTTTCAAATGTTGAGCGTGTTGTATCAGCAAATGCAGAAATTGCATCATAATTTTCCGGCTTATCAAATGTTACCATGCAACGGCTGTTATCCATTTTTTTGTACGGCCAAAAATGCCAGCCGATATTATTGCTGTCTAGCATTTGTCTGAACTGCAAAATCCATTCATCTGTGTTCTCTCCTGTTTCGCCGCAATAAACAGGCACATTATATTTATCACGAAAGTTGATGTATGATTGAACAACTTCACGTATAGGCGCAGTCCAGTATTTATGAAAAGTGTAAACGAGTTTATCATCAAATGGTTTTCCAAACACATCAAAATTTGAATCCCATTGTGCACCGCCTAAAAAGATAAGATGATTTTTATCAACGGTTCTTACTGCTGCTGTTATCTTTTTATATAATGGTTCAAGCTTCGGATTAAAATAACCTGTATCATAAAAATGTGGAATAGGTTCATTCAATAAATCATAACCTAAAATTATTTTTTCATTTTTATAATGATCGGCAATGCGTTTCCAGATAGAAACAGTTTCATTTTGTGCAGCCGTATCATCATATAAAAATGGATAAGCATAACTGTCATCAATGTTATCGCCCGTTTGTCCGCCAGGTGCACAATGCATATCAAGCAAAATATAAATATTATCTTTCTTACACCATTGCACCAACGGATCTAAAATTTCAAAACCGTGATTGGGATTATTTTCTTCACCTAAATAATCTTCATTTGTAAACAAGCGATAATTAAAAGGCACACGAATAGAATTTACACCAATAGATTTTAAGTAATCAATGTCAGCTTCCGTTATGTAACTATGTAAATATTGTTGCCAGAATTTTTTTGCCTGATAAGGACCGATCAATTCATTCATTACTTCCTGTATCAATCTTGCTGATGTTGCTTTATCAAACTTAAACATATAACCTTCGGGCACCAGCCAGTTACCAAGGTTAATGCCTTTCATTACAAAAGGTTTTTCATTCAGCATTAAATCTTTTCCTTTTGTTGTAACAAAACTTTGCGCATTAACAGAGAAAGAGCAAATAATTAAAAAGCAAACAACAACTAATCGCATGTTATAAATTTTATAGAATGAATAGTTAGGTTTGTGTAAAAGTAAAAACTATGTCTTTATTATTAGGTCGCGATGTTTTTGGTGATGAAAAAAACAAAGGAAATGTTTTATCAAAACAAGAAGCAGAAGATTTGTTGAATGATTGGGTAAAAAATGAGCGACTGAAATTACACATGCAACAGGTTGCATATTTAATGAAAAGCTGGGCGCAGGAAAAAGAAAACTTAAATGATGCAGATGTTTGGCGATGGCAACTTGCAGGTTTATTGCACGATGCAGATTGGGATCAATGGCCGGAAACGCACTGCAAAAAAATTATTGAAGAGTTGGAAAAAAGAAATGTGGATCCGGAAATAATTCATGCCATTGCAAGCCATGGACATTTACATTTTGGCGTAATACCGCAAACCAAAATGGATAAAATGTTGTATGCCTTTGATGAGTTAAGCGGATTGATTCATGCATACTCTTTAATGCGTCCAAATGGTTATGAAGGCATGGATGTA
Organism: Bacteroidota bacterium; assembly: GCA_048498595.1. Taxonomy (GTDB): domain Bacteria; phylum Bacteroidota; class Bacteroidia; order Chitinophagales; family Chitinophagaceae; genus Parafilimonas. The sequence goes on along the minus strand of JBEHXR010000015.1, from coordinate 23,472 downwards.
AAAGGTGTAAAAAAAAGATTGAAAGAAAAATCTTTTGCAGCAAACGTTTCAAGAGAAGATATTAATGATGCATGCGAAAGAACAGGTATAATGCTAGATGATTTGATTGCGTTCATCATTCAGCATCTGCCACAAGTTGCATAATTATTTCACAACAGTTGTATCGATGATATTAATTGTTCGTGCTACATCATCGTATTCTGTAACATGAATAGCTTCTAATATAAAGCGGGTTGCTAAATCCGGCGATTTAATTCTTTCGCCAAGAATTTTTACAACAGCATCCATTTGTTGTATATAAATATTTTTTTGTTCAGCGTTCAGCTTTGCAAGCATAACAGCGTTTGACCATGATACCTCTCTTGCTTTGTCGATACTAAAATTCAAAACAGGTATTTGTTTACCGTTCGCAATCTTCACCAACATGCGCATGGGTAACCAAACTTCACAAAGGCATTCCTGCACGTCATCAATTAATGAACTTATTAAATTGTTGATTCGATTAAAATCATTTTGCAAAGCATAAATACTTTCACCGGGCGCAACTTCTGCAGATGCAATGGCAAGATCGAGATTGATATGTGTATTAATTCCTAATAACAAATGTTGCAAAACGATGAGTGAATTATCAGCGCAAGCTGTAAAAGTAAATTGCCAGGAGTTTGAACAAGGTTGTTTTGAAAAAAAACAAGAGTATGCATCAAGGTACCTTTGAGCAAAAACAATATCCAGCTTTTCCATTCTTGCTCCGTCTTCAAATTGATTAGCATTGATGCCATCATGTACCGCAATCGTCATTCGCTTGTATAATGCTGCGAAATATCCGGCTTTGTTTTGTGACGCTTTACATTGTTCTGCTATTTGCGTAAGCCGATCAACCACGTTCTGAATACTTAGAATTTGCATACTTGAAGTAAAATCATTTTAATAACATATCATAAAATAACCATTGCATTCAAGTTTATTAACTTTGCGCTTTCTATGAAGCAGTTTGCTGTTCCCAATTTTTATCGAAGTGAAATTATCAGCGCAATCAAACAAAAAAGAAAGGCGGCTGATAAATTAAAGAAAGATTTTTCACCTACACTTCTTGATTTTGGTGCATTAAAAATTTACCTCGCAAGACATTTTGGTTTTTGTTATGGCGTTGAAAATGCAATTGAAATTGCTTTCAAAACAATCGAAGAAAATAAAGGCAAAAGAATTTTTTTATTAAGTGAGATGATTCACAACCCTCAGGTAAATGCAGACCTGCAGGAAAAAGGTGTTCAATTTTTACAAGACACACAGGGTAAGCAATTAATTTCTTTTGATGCGCTAAATGAAAATGATATTGTATTAATTCCGGCATTTGGAACAACGCTTGAAATTGAAAGAACCTTAACGGCAAAAGGTATTCACACAGAAAAATATAACACTACATGTCCTTTTGTTGAAAAGGTTTGGAACCGCAGTGCGCAAATTGCAGAGAAAGGTTACAGCATTGTAGTGCATGGGAAACCTAAACATGAAGAAACACGTGCTACGTTTTCACATGCATCATCACAAACACCCTCGCTTGTAATTAATGATATGTACGAGGCGGTTGAGTTAGGAAAATATATCACAGGTGAAAAATCATCAGGATCATTTTATACAGAATTTGCGGGTCGTTATTCAAATGGGTTTGATGTAACAAAAGATTTGCAGCGGTTTGGTGTGGTTAATCAAACAACACAATTAGCAACCGATACACAAGCGATTGCAGAATATCTAAAACAGGTTGTCAAAACTCACTTCAACTTAAATGATACAAACATCCAGGAACGTTTTGCTGATACAAGGGATACGCTTTGTTATGCTACAAATGATAATCAAACAGCAGTTGCTGCCTTACTAAACACACCTGCAGATTTAGCGATTGTTGTTGGCGGTTACAATAGCAGCAATACATCTCACCTTGTTGAGTTATGCGAAGAAAAATTACCTACCTATTTTATAAATGATGCTGAAAAAATACTTTCCTCAAAAGAAATTCTGCATTGTAACTGGCGAACAAAACAAGAATATCTTTCAAAAGACTATTTACCATCAAAAACTCCCGTTACCGTTCTAATTACAAGCGGGGCAAGCTGCCCTGATGCAGTAGTTGAATCAGTAATTGAAAAACTAGCTTCGTTTTTTTCTGCAGATAAAAAGTTGGATGAAATAAAGGCGCGGTTTCTATAACACTTCCCCATAAAAAAATTAGGCCCGCCCTAAAAAGAGCTGGCCGTTGCTAACCTATGAAAAACACCTATTGAAAATTTCTTTAGAAACGATGGTGCTTAGGCTTACCACCACCGCCATTTATCTTATTTATCTGTCTTTTTTGTTCATTGCCATTCCCCATATTCCTTGGTGGCTGCTGTTGTTGATTTGGTTTCTGTTGAAAATCCTGTTGTTGTCTTTGCTGTTGTCTTTTCTGAAGTTCATTCCGCATCATATCATGAAACTTCCGGTCCGTAGTATAAACTTTATTTAATCTTTGCCCGTTATTACCCAGAACTTTTTTAAAGTTTGGCTGGTAACGCTGTTTAATCTCAACAACTTTCTTTTCATAAGCAACTTCATCATTTGGATACTGGTTTCTGGCTTGTTTAATTTCATTTTGATAATTATTATAAACAGGCCAAAAATTTTGTGCCTCCTGCGGAGAAAGATTTAATTCTTGGGAAATGTAAGCCATTTTAATGACATCAATCCGTTGATCATCGTCTTCGTTAGGTGGCTGCTGTGAAAAGCAAAAATAACTATGAAAAAATAAAAATAATAATAAAGGGTATATTTTTTTCATCTTTTTCATTTTAACTTCCCTTCATGTTTTCTTCCGGATCGGAATTTTCACGCAAATAATTGTTTATTTCTTCATCAGACATGTTATCAATAAGTGTCTTAATATTTATATCCTGACTATCCTCTTGCGATGGAATAGAAATATCAGAGTTATCCTCTTTTAAATAACTATTAATTTCATCATCAGAAAGCTGTGAAATTGCCTGATCGACTTTAATATCCTTATATTGACTAATATCTATTGCCGTTTTACCAGTTGACGTTTTGTTTCCATTTAAATAAAAATATCCGCCACCAACCATTAATGCCGCAATACAAGCTGCTGCTGCATAAGTAAACCATTTACGAGCTTTATTACTAAAAGAAATAACTTTTGCAGGCTGAACCTCCGGCACTGTTTGCGGAATTAGATTTTCGAAATATCCTGCAGGAACTGTATACATATTTGTTTTTGGGAGTTTGCTTAGCAACGGCGCCAGTTCATCCAGTTCCTGCTGAATGTTATTATTATTAGCAGCTTTTATTTTATCGATAATATTAGAAGCAAGATTATTAAAATAACCGTCCGGTACCTGGTATGTTTGTTTATTTGAACTTTGGTGATTTTTAATGGCGAGTTTATCCAGCACTAACTCCGGTAAATTTTTAAAATAATTTGCAGGGAGATAATATGGATTAATACGAGGTACAGAATTTAACCAGATTTGGTTTATAATATTGTTTGAAAGATGAGTGAAATAATCATTGGGGGCAATAAAAATATTCTTGTTGCCTGATTCAATTAATGACCCGGCATTAAGCTCTTTAAGTTCATTTAATATGTTAATATTTTCAACCATGCAAACCTTTTGACCCTTTTATGAACAGGGCGTTTAATTGTTTTTGATGAATTCCTCTATTTTTTTTACTGCATGATGATAACTCGCTTTTAAAGCGCCTTCACTTGTATCTAATATTCTGCTCATTTCTTCATAAGGCATTTCGTCGTAGTATCTTAAGTTAAATACAACTTTTTGTTTTTCCGGCAGTTGTTGAATAGCAAGCTGAAGTTTCCATTCAAGCCGGTTTGCATCAAAATTTTTATCAGCTACAACTTTATTAGCCAATCCTGTTTCAATATCGCTTAGGCTAACAGAGCTTTTTTTCTTTTGCTGCTCTAAAAATGTTAAGCTTTCATTTGTTGCTATGCGATAAAGCCAGGTATAAAGCTGGCTATCTTCTCTAAAATTTTCCAGCCCATTCCAAACCTTAATAAACATATTCTGTAAAACGTCGTTCGCATCTTCATGATCAACCACCATACGCCTTACATGCCAATATAACTTTTCCTGATACTTTTTAATTATCGCAGTAAAAGCTTTCTCTTTCGTTTCCGGCTGCCTAAACTGTTGTAATAATTCCCTATCGTCGATTTGCATGCAGGGTATTTTTAGAGTAATTTAAAAACCCGTTTATACGATTTGTATTTAATGGCAAAGTTTAATGTGTATTAAAATGCAATTTAATTTAAAACATGATTTTGTTGTTGCATTAACTTTTCATCTTTGTTGATATTTAACTCCCAATCCCACGCAGTACGCATCATATCATCAAGATTAAATTGCACTTGCCAGTTTAATTTATTTACTGCGAGGTTATTATTTGCGTAAATAGCAACAACATCGCCTGGTCTTCTGCTACCAATTTTATAATTTAATTTTTGGCCGGTAACTTTTTCAAAAGCATGAATGGCTTCCAAAACACTTACGCCATTTCCACTGCCTAAATTAAATATATCGCACTCAGAAGTATTTTTTTGGTTGATGAGGTATTGTAGCGCTAATGTGTGGGCATGCGCAATATCACATACATGTATGTAATCACGAATACAACTTCCATCTCTCGTATCATAATCATCACCATGAACAACTAACTCCGGAATTTTTCCAATTGCACTTTGGGTGATTGCAGGCACAAGATTTTGTGGTTTTCCCAAAGGTAATTCGCCAATTAATGCCGAAGGATGCGCACCAACAGGATTAAAATATCTTAACAAGATTGAGTTGCACGCTGCTTGTTTTGAAAAATCTTTTACGATTTGTTCTCCCATTTGCTTCGTGGCGCCATAAGGAGATTCGGCTTTTTTTTCAGGTGATTGTTCGGTTACAGGTATTGAATCAGGATTTCCGTAAACTGTGCATGAAGAAGAGAAAACAAAATATTTAATTTTAAAATCTTTAATGCACTTAAGAATATTGATAAGAGAAAATAAATTGTTCTCATAATACGCTAATGGCTTCTCAACAGATTCACCTACGGCTTTAAAAGCTGCAAAATGTATAACACCGGCTATGTCTTCATGCTCCTGGAACACAGCAAGTGTTTCATCAAAATTTTTGAGATCTACTTTATAATTTTTAACACGTTTGCCGGTAATTTTTTCAATGCCATCGATTAAATACGTAGTAGAGCGTGAGTTATCATCAATAGAAATTACATCAAACCCATTTTCAATTAAATCCACAATGGTGTGTGAACCGATATAACCACAACCACCAGTTACAAGAATTTTTTTCATGCGTGTTTCTTTCAGTCATAACTGCAAATTTTTGTTTTATACAAAGACCTGCGTTTTTAAAAATGCAAAATAAATAAAACTAAACAGAAAACAGGTGAAAGAACCAATAGAAACCGGCAGCTACAACTGCAGTTACAGGAATTGTAAGAATCCAGGCCCAAACAAGATTTAGCGTAATTCCCCATCGAACAGCACTAAGTCGTTTAGTAGCGCCTACGCCGACTATAGAGCCCGCAATGGTATGGGTAGAACTTGCAGGCGCACCAATATTAGCGGCAGCAAAAAGTGTTATAGCACCTGCTGTTTCTGCACACACACCTTCAAGTGGGGTAACTTTAGTAATTCTTGTACCCATAGTTTTTACGATGCGCCATCCGCCACTCATGGTACCAAGCCCCATTGCAATATAACATGTGAAGGGAACCCATTCAGGTAAACTTTTAATATCTGGTATTATATTATATGCAACCATGGCCGCACCTATTATGCCGATGGTTTTTTGCGCATCGCTTCCTCCATGGCCAATACTAAAACTGGCAGAAGAAACGAGTTGCAGCCGCTTATACATGTTCATTGTACGGTAAGCAGATTCTTCTTTAAAATGATTAACAAAATAAGATACCGTAAAAACCACTCCTAATACAAGCGTTGCCCAAAACTCAAATGGTTTTTTAAAATGAATAAATACGAGGGATGCAGTTACTGTTGCGGCAATTATAGATATTTTGAGCCAGAAGTTTCGCTGTATCGTCACAATGGTAATGTACATCGATATAACCATTCCTACAATTGGCGCGAGCAAAATAAAAATGAGCGTTAAACTGATGCCACCGTGTATAGACCAGTTAATACTTCCAAAACCAGAATGCGCAATAGCAGCTCCCGCAAATCCACCTATTAATGTGTGTGATGAAGAAGATGGTATGCCATACCACCACGTTAGTAAGTTCCAGCAAATAGCTGCGACTATGCCGGATAACACAACCGTTAAATCGTATGCACCTGTTTTTACTGTATTAGCCACCGTGTTAGCCACTCCATGATCACTAAAAATAAAGTATGCAACAAAATTGAAAAATGCTGCCCAAATTACTGCCTGAAAGGGTGTAAGTACTTTTGTTGAAACAACAGTTGCAATAGAATTAGCTGCATCGTGAAAACCATTTATAAAATCAAAGATTACTGCAAGAACAATAATAACTATTAATAGTGTTGACATTAGGCTGCTTGATTAGTGAAGCGATGAATTATGCGTATTTGATAATGATAGATTCTATAGCGTTGCCTGCATCTTCACATTTATCAGTTGCTGTTTCCATAGCAAGATAGACCTCTCTTTTTTTAATAAGCATCTTCACGTCCTGTTCCATATCAAAAAGCCTTTCCACACACAAATCATAAATATCATCCGCCTGGTTTTCTATGCTGTTTATTTTAACCAATGCATTTGTCATTGCCTGTAAATTTTTCATGTCTTTTAATCCGGTCACCGCTACTTTAATTTCATCTACTCCATAGCCAATCAAATTTGCAAGCTTAATAATTCCTTCATCTGTATTACTGATATTATAAAACGCGATTCTTTTTGCTGAAGAATAAATATAGTCTGCAACATCATCAAGTGTAGAAGCGAGATAGTGTATATCTTCCCTGTCAAAAGGCGTAATGAAAGTACGACCAAGTTCCGTAAAGATCCTATGCGTGGTATCATCATTTTTGTGTTCCAGATTTTCAACTTCATTCAATATAGTAAAGCGCTTACTCTTCTCTGTTTCTGTTATTAATTGTTTTAATAACACGCTCATTTGCGATACGGTTGTAATCACTTCTTCAAACAACGTGTAAAATATTTTATCTTTCGGCTGAAAGATTTTCATTATTGAGTTAAATGCCATAACTTTTTTTTGGTTCAATTAAAAAATCATCACGTAACAATTTCTTAACATTGGCAATATAGTATTTATGTGTGTATCAGCAACTCTTAATCCGTTTTTTATGTTCAGGATGAAATTTCTCCGGTGAGCATAGAAAAAAAATTTCAAAAACTGCATAAGAAATCCATAATAGAATATCCACAATAAAGGTGTTTGTAGTTGATAACTTAAATGGTTGGTAACATTCCCGTAACATTCCGGTAACATTGGAATAATCTATGGCTGCTTTCTTTGCGTGCTAAATCAAACAAAAACATATGCAAGCAAATACAAACAGCTTTATTACAAAAATCTTTACCCCCTTAATCCTTATTTTTCTCCTGCTCAATGTACATTCGGTGAAAGCGCAATTCGTCACCAGTTCAGATAGTGCTTTCAAAGCAGGAAGCCCAAACTCTGGTCAGCTATGGGGATATACATTCGCAGATCTTTATTATAAAGGCCACGCAGATACTTTAAACAGGGGTGCAAACAGCCAGTATTCAGGAATACCAAAAAACAGAAATGCATTTCAAATAAGGCGTGCATATCTTGGTTATAATTATAATATAACCAAGAAATTTGCTGCTGAATTATTACTGGAAGCTGCACCCGGTGAAGGACTCACAGATACTAAACTTGCATTTTATATAAAATTGGCAAACCTGCGTATTAAGAATTTATGGAACGGAACTGATCTTGTTCTTGGACAAGTTTCAACACCTGGTTTTGCTATGTCTTCTGAACCAATTTGGAGTTACCGTTCTATTGAAAAAACAATTATTGATATCCGTGGTACGCCTTCATACGATTTAGGAGCCGCACTGCAGGGAAAGTTTGATCCTAAGACAGCAAATTTTGGTTACGATTTAATGGTAGGTAATGGAACCGGTGCCAAACCCGAAGGCGATAGCTATAAGTGGTTATACGGTGATGTTTGGGGAAAGTTTTTTGATAAAAAAATATATGTAAATCTCTATAGCGATTACGAACGTATGGCTACCATTAGCGGTATGCAGCACTCAAGAAGTATGATTAAAGGTTTTGTTGCCTACACTACACCTGCATTTACGCTTGGTGTGGAAGGCTACATTAATAATTTAAAGAATGATGACCAGGCTACAGAAATTTCAACAGGTAATGTTGATGTGTTAACAGTAAAAGCAAAAGGTGTTTCAGTTTTTGCACGCGGAATTATTGTAAAAAACAAACTGAATTTCTTTGCCCGTTACGATGCATTCAATCCGGATGATAATCTTGATAACAGCAAATATGCTTCTTATAAAGGCAATACATCCGGTTATACTGATCCAAATACAAAAGAACAATTTATTACAGCTGGTTTAGATTTTACACCGGTTAAGAACGTGCATTTAATGCCAAACATTTGGTATAATAAATATACCAACCAAGGACCAGCAAACTTATACAACAGTAACGATATGGTTTATCGGCTTACATTCTATTATGTATTTGGTAAATAAAATCTTTAATTAATAAAACACAATAAAAAATGAAACATCATAACATTTTAAAACTTCAGGGTTTATTTATTGCAGCATTGGTTATTTCCATGTTTGGAATGACTGCTTGTAACAGTGGAAGTAACACTTCCGGTAGCGACAGCACATCAACAGCAGGCTCTTCATCCGGTAAACAAATATTGGGTGCAGGCAGCTCTTTTGACAATCCTTTATTCTCAAAAATGTTTTCGCAGTATGATCAACAAAACGGCATACAGGTAAATTACCAATCAATTGGTTCCGGAGCAGGCATTCAGCAGTTAATTAGTCATACCGTAGATTTTGGTGCTTCTGATGCGCCTATGAACCCGAAACAGGATTCAACTGCAGGCGCTGATGTACTCAATATACCTGTTACTTGTGGCGCGGTTGTGGTTACATATAATCTGCCTGACGTAAAAGATACACTCATGTTTACACCATCTGTACTTGCAGATATTTTTCTTGGAAACATAAAAAAATGGAATGATCCTAAAATAGCTGCTATAAATAAAGGTGTTAAACTTCCTTCTACATCCATCGTTGTTGCACACCGTTCTGATGGCAGCGGAACTACTGCCATTTTCACTTCTTACCTTTCAAAAGTTAGTGATGAATGGAATACAAAAGTAGGCACAAGTACTGCAGTTAACTGGCCTACAGGTGTAGGCGGAAAAGGAAATGAGGGCGTTGCAGGTGTAGTAAAACAAACACCTGGCGGCATTGGTTATAATGAGCTTGCTTATGCACTTCAAAACCAAATGCAGTATGGTAAAATGCAAAATAAATCCGGAAATTTTATTGTTCCCACAATTGCCTCAACCAGCACTGCTGCTAATGTTCAGTTGCCTGCCGATGGTAAAGTATGGATTACCAATACGGATGCACCTGATGGTTATCCGATAGCAGGGTTCTCCTGGGTACTTATATATAAGGAGCAAAATTATAATAACCGCTCACAGGACGAAGCTACCAATGTGGTTAAACTGTTGCAATGGATGATACACGATGGTCAGCAATATGGCGCCGACCTGAGCTACGCACCATTACCGGATGCAGCTGTAACAGTAGGAGATAATCTTCTTAAATCAGTAACATATGGCGGCAAAGCAATATTGCAATAAATAAGTACGAATACTTTTATAAATGGATAATCTATCCGGAAATTTTGCAGTTACCCGCGGAAATGAAAATTCGCGGGTAATTACATCTATAACAAATACCGAAAATTTTAAGGCAAATCGCTTAAGAAGGTCTTATAGACAGATAAGTACAGAGAAAGTGTTTAAAAAAACACTTATGATTGTCGCGCTCATCGTACTTATTGTAGTTATAGGCATTGCGCTAACCCTTGCGGTTCAATCCACTCTTTCCATGAAGGCTTTAGGAATAAAATTTTTATGGGGAAAAGTTTGGGATCCCGTTAGAGAAATATTCGGTGCTTATCCATTTTTAATTGGTACTTTATTAACCTCATTCCTGGCGCTTATTATTTCTATTCCATTTTCCTTTTCTGTTGCTATCTTCCTGGGAGAATATTATCCGAGGGGCTGGTTTTCCGAAACTTTAAAAAATGTTATTGAATTAATAGCCGCCATACCATCAGTAATATATGGTTTTTGGGGATTGTTTGTACTGGTACCCATTGTACGAAACTTTGAAGCCAATATCGGGGCAGAACCAATTGGATTAGGCATTCTTAGTTCTTCGCTTATTCTTTCTATTATGATCATTCCCTATGCCGCTTCCTTAGGCAGAGAAATGATACGAATGGTCCCCGCTACATTAAAAGAGGCAGCTTACGCTATGGGGGCTACCCGCTGGGAAGTTATAAGAAGTGTTGTTTTACCATATACAAGGTCAGGGCTATTCGCAGGTATATTATTATCCCTTGGCAGAGCGCTTGGAGAAACCATGGCAGTAACCATGATAATAGGAAATACCAACATCATACCTAAAAGTATATTTTCATTGGGCAATACGATGGCCAGTGTAATTGCCAATGAATTTACAGAGGCAGCAAACCCCGTTTATCTTTCTGCATTAATAGAGCTAGGTCTTGTTTTGTTTCTTGTTACCGTGGTAATTAATATGGTTGGAAAAAGAATTATTAAGAGATTTACCAATGTATAGTTTATGAACGCAAGAATAAAATACAGGAAAGGGAAAAGCAATCTTTTTAAAGCTGTTGTCATCACATTGGCGTCTGCATGTGTGCTGCCTTTGCTGGCAATCTTATTTTACATTTTAAAAGAAGGCGTTTCGCATATCAATTTTAATTTTTTCGTTAATGTACCTAAGCCTGTTGGTGAAACAGGTGGTGGCATTGCCAATGCGCTTGTAGGAAGTCTTTTAATTGTATTTGTTGCTGCCATTATAGCCATTCCTATAGGTGTTTTGGGCGGAATATACCTAAGCGAAAATCAATCCAGCAGGCTTTCTTATTGGAGCGGGTTAGCGATAGATATACTGCAGGGTGTGCCTTCCATTGTTATAGGTATCGTTGTTTATTTTTGGATAGTAAAGCCAATGCGCAGTTTTTCTGCATTTTCAGGAAGCATTGCTTTGGCGATCATGATGCTCCCCATTGTCGTTCGGTCAACAGAAGAAACATTAAAATTATTGCCCGATACATTAAAAGAAGCTGCACTGGCCCTTGGCATGCCTTACCACAGAGTGATTCTGAAAGTAATAGTACCCTGCGGTATGAGCGGTATTATTTCGGGTGCAATACTCGCTGTAGCAAGGGTTGCAGGAGAAACAGCCCCTTTGCTGTTTACAGCATTTGGTAATCCTTATCTTAGTACAAATATTGCAAAGCCCATGCAAAGCTTACCGTTACTTATTTTCAATTATGCAACCAGCCCTTATGATGACTGGCATAATTTAGCCTGGGGCGCTTCACTCATTTTATTGATTTGGGTTTTATTATTAAACATTGTAACGAAGATCACAACAAGAAAATGGAGAGTACAATTGTAAGATCGAGCAATTTTAATGCATGGTTTGGCGACAATCATGTAGTAAAAAATGTAAACATAGAAATACCGAGAAATAACGTAGTAGCTGTGATGGGTCCGTCGGGCTGCGGTAAAACAACTTTTTTGCGCTGCATAAACCGCATGCATGAACTAATACCAAATGCACGGGCAGAAGGAACGATGATGCTGGATAATGAAGATATTTATCAAATGCATCCAATTTTTGTGCGGCTAAAAATCGGGATGGTCTTTCAAAGACCAAACCCGTTTCCCAATCTAAGCATTTACGATAATGTTATTGCAGGCTACAAACTAAATGGCATGAAGTTATCGAAAGCTGATAAAGATGCCATTGTTGAAAAATCATTATCACGTTCTGCCTTATGGAATGAAGTTAAAGATAGCCTGCATAAAAAAGGAACTTTTTTATCCGGTGGTCAACAACAACGTTTATGCATTGCGCGTGCAATTGCAATGGAGCCGGAAGTGCTTTTGTTTGATGAGCCAACGTCTGCACTTGATCCTATTTCTACATCAAGCATAGAAGAATTATTCCACGAACTAAAGAAAAATTATACGCTGATTGTCGTTACACATAATATGCAACAGGCTGCACGTGTTAGTGATAAGACCGCATTTTTTTATTTAGGTGAGTTGGTGGAATATGATGAAACAAAACAAATGTTTACAAATCCGAGCGATAAAAGAACACAGAATTATATAACAGGAAGATTTAGTTAATTTAAATCCCTATTTTTTTATGACACAGTTAGAAACAGAAACCCAGCAGTTAAAATCAGAAGTAAAAAACATGTGGGGCATGGTGCGTGGTCAATTATTAAAAGCGCTTTCTGCGTTGCTGAATTTTGATAAAGATCTTGCGCGTGAAGTAGTAGTGATGGAAAAAAGAGTAAATGCAACTGAATTAAAAATCGATCGTGATTGCGAAAATATTTTTGCATTATATACACCTGTAGCTATTGATCTCAGGTTTCTGCTTGCAGTGTTAAAGATCAATACAAACCTTGAAAGAACGGGTGATATTGCAGAAGGAATTGCCAAACACGTTATAAGTGTTGACAGACCTTTTAGAGAAGATTTGTTAGATGCCACAAAAGTTATAGAAATGTACCGCGAGGCAATTGCCATGCTGGAAGATACGCTTACTGCATTTGAAAATGAAGACACTATTCTGGCAAGAAGTGTTTTTGAAAAAGATGAATTTTTAGATGAAATAAATACCAGGTCTAATGAATTAATTGAAGAATATTTAAGGAATAACCCTGAAGAAATAGACCAGGCTCTATATGCGTCATCTATTATCAGAAAATTGGAACGTATAGGTGATCAGTCAAAAAATATTGCAGAGGAAATAATTTTTTATATTGAAGCAAAAGTTGTGAAGCATCTCAATAAAATATAATCGCATTATAATTACATGCATGATTTACTTTAATTTTTGCTTTTATCATTATAAAAAATAATAAAACTGCGACTTTTGTAATTGACGCGATATTTGCTTTAAATATTATGTATGGATAATGTGAAAGATTACAAGGTAGAAACCGGAAAAGATTCAAACGAATTACTTGATAAAGTAATTGCGGATATTAGACAAGGATGGACACCAATTGGCGGAGTAAGTGTGGCAACGGAAGTTGATAGCGAAGGGAATAAGTTCTATACTTATGCGCAGGCGTTGGTAAAACATAAAACAAAAGATAAAAAGAAAAATAAATAAACTTCACTGTCAGGATAATGAGAATGTACCAATCAGAATATTAACTTTTAACCGCAACCAGCAAACTGAATCGCAGCTTATTCTGTCTTGTGTTTGTAGTATCAAGATAGAACAATACTGTTTTAAACAACGATGTAAACTTGGCCATCCTTGTAGGCTCATTGCACTCTCCTTCTACTCTAGTCCTGCTTTCCTTGTGGTCTTCTTCTGGGATCTGCCGTTCATCTTTCGATCATCTTTCGTTCATGTAACGTTTTTTGCTGTGCGGAAAACTGGGCGAGAAATATAAAAACAGGTGTTGTAAGATTAAACAATAAATATACAGTTATTAAAAATGATTACCCTCAAAGAAATTAATAAATCCATAATACAACAATTATTATTTTTTCATATTACAACATCAACTTTACAACTGGGTTCATAGCATTAAGTTAGAGATTCTTCCGGTCCTGCTTTTTAGTGGGACTTTTTTATTGCAATTTTTTCTCCATCACAATAAACTCAAGTTTTGTTTTTGGAATACCAAACCGCGGATCATTTTCAGGAAAAGGTTTCTTCTCACCCGTATCAACATAACCATGTTTTTTATACCAGTTTATTAATTCAGTTCTTTGAGAAATCACTGTCATAAAAATGGCAGTACAATTTCTTTTTCGCGCTTCATCTTCCGATGCTTTTAATAAAATTTTTCCAATGCCTTTGTTTTGTAATTGCGGAGCAACGGTAAGCATGCCCAGATAGAGCTTCTTGTTTTCTTTTTTCAAATACACACAACCCAACAATTTTCCATCTTCTTCATATTTTAAAAAGCATGCATCATTACTTCCAATCATTTCTTTCAGTGCTTCGTTATCTGTGCGAATGCCTCCCAACAAATCGGCTTCTGTTGTCCATCCTTGTTTTGACGATTCTCCGCGATAAGCGCTGTTCACCAAAACATTTAATGCGGCAATATCTTTTTCCGTTGCAATGGTTGTCATGTAATATTGTATTGCGTTTGCAAAATAAAACCCCATCAGGTTTTATTAAAGTAAAAATAAATAAATGAGTACAACAAAACTTAACCGCTCATTGGGCTTGAGATTGGTGGTTGTAATTGTGATTGGAAATATTATTGGTTCCGGCGTGTATAAAAAAGTTGCGCCTATGACTGCAGAGTTGCATTCATCAGGATGGGTTTTAATATGCTGGATACTTGCAGGCATCATTAGTTTATTTGGTGCATTGTGTAATGCAGAAGTTGCGGGCTTGTTGGCTGAAACAGGCGGCGAATATGTGTACTATCAAAAAATCTACAACAAGTTTTTTGCTTTTTTATTTGGATGGAGTTTGTTCGCTGTTATTCAAACAGCAGCTATATCTGCGCTGGCTTATGTGTTTGCAGAATCGTTAAACAGTGTTGTTCATTTACCTGCCATTCTATCATCATGGAAAGATGTTAGTATTGGCGGAATATTTTATCCTTTCGCAGATTTAAATGTAAAACTTGCAGCAATCATTCTTATAATCATACTTACATGGATCAACACACTTGGCATTAAAACAGGTGCTGGTGTAAGCATGGCAATTTTATTACTGGTTTTTGGAAGCATCTTTTTAATTATTGCTTTTGGTTTAACAAGCAGCGCAGCGCATCTTTCAAACATAAACATGTCTGTAACAAACACTACACCGGTAACTGTGAGCACCGTTTTCACTGCGATGCTTGCAGCATTCTGGGCTTACCAGGGCTGGGCTTCGGTTGGTTATGTTGGTGGCGAAATAAAAGATGCAAAAAGAAATTTGCCAAGAGGAATCGTTATCGGAATATTCACCATCATCGGATTATATCTTTTGGTGAATACAACTTATCTTTCTCTCTTATCTATTCCTCAGCTTGAAGATGTAAATAATGCAGGAAATAAAATTGCAGCAATAGAAGCAGTAAGAAGTTTTTGGGGTAATGGTGGCGCTTTGTTCATTTCAATATTAATACTTATTACAACATTGGGTTGTTGCAACGCAACCATTCTTGCAAGCTGCCGTCCATATTTTGCAATGGCGAGAGAAGGTTTGTTTTTTAAAAGTGTTTCAAAACTTAACAACAAACAGGCGCCTGTAAATTCATTGTTATATCAATGTGTGTGGGCATGTATTCTTGTGTTATCAGGAACATTTGACCAGTTAACAGACATGATAATTTTTGCTGTGTTTATTTATTATGGCGCAACAACATTAGGGGTATTTATCCTTCGCAAAAAAATGCCTGATGCACCAAGACCTTATAAAGTTTGGGGCTATCCCATCGTGCCGGCAATTGTTGTAATTTTTTGTGTGGTGTTAATAGTGAACACTGTTTTTAGCCGCCCACGCGAAGCAGCCATTGGTGCCGCATTAATGCTTACAGGCGTGCCGATGTATTTTATATTCAGAAGAAATAAGCCTGAAAAAATTTAGATAAATAACAATCAGTTTTTATACTGCTTGTTGATTAAGTCAATTATCTTTTCGCTTTCATCAATAATAGCATGATAACGCTCCATCGCTTCTTGGCCAAATCCTCCTAACAATAAATAATTCTGCATTTCAGGCATCTCAATAACCTGCTGAAAATTGTTTGTGTTATCAGCATTGTACCGGATATTCTTCGAAAGAAATGGTAATAGCTGTTGCGTTTTAAAATTAGTAATGTATGATGTGGTAAGTTTTAATGAAGCGATCCTGTTTTGATATAAATCAAGAATAAGATTTTGCAAAGAATCATTTTCAATAACATTAAATTGACCGCTGCTTTTTAATGCTTCAAAACGATTATTGTTGGGAATAAATTCAGTTGTATTGGTAAGTGTATTTTCATACTCGATTGCGGAATCCCGGTTTAAAGCAATTTTATGCATGCCGGCGTTGCGCAGGTAATGCCATCCTTTATATAAATCATGATATGCAGCACTGTCTGACTGCAGTTGCTGAATGTCATTCTGCAAATCAACGCGCAACCCTAACAAAAACTTTTTTTCGATTGATCTTTCATGAACATTCTCGCGCCATCTTTCTACCATTAATGATAATGTTATACCAAAAACAATAATGGCGATGTCAATCAATATATCGCCAAGTTTATGTTTCCAACTTTTGTCTGGATCTTTTATGGTATTTACAATTGCCTTGCTGTGTTTAGTAAAATCATGTTCCGGCATGCAGCTAATTTAAGATTGCAAAAATGCAGAAACAATGTTTACAAAATTCAATTATTGCCAGGTGAATTGCACATCATCAATTCCTGTCGAAGCGCGACTGCCGCTGCCGGTAGTTGCACTAACTGTTACAATGCGAATCCAAACTTTGCTGCTTTGATTATCCAATGCATTTCCAAAATTTACGGTAACAGGTGTGCGGGAAAATGTGGTGCTTGTTGTTATGGTTGATGGTGAAGTTGTAACAGGCGTGAATGTTGTTGGATTATCACCCGTTGCATAATCAACCTGCCAGGTAGTTGTTCTTCCAACACCATCATCTAATGATTGCAATAAAAAACTTAATGAAAGATTTGTTTTGCCTGATGTATTGTTGATTTCAAAAATAAAAGCTGCGCCCGGATCATAGCCCGTTGCGCCGGTTTGTTTAACGCCAAGACATCTGTTGGTTGATGCGTTTTGCGCAGTTGCATCACTTGATGCATCTAAGCCGGTTGCGCTTGCATAATTTTTAAATCCTGATGATGTATTACTCCATGAAGATTGTGTTGCCGTAAATGGTCCATCTGTTCCCAATGATGTTGATGAAGATGATATTTTAACCAACACACCTTTCGGCAATCCTGTTGCGAGATTATCAAAATTTAAAGTGAATGGAGATGTGTTCAATTCAATTCCATCACCTGAATTTCCGGCACTTGATGTTACATCATTTGTGTTGCGAATTAAAAATTCTTTCGAAGTGCCGAATGATTTTGCATAACCGATCCAATCACTAACATCAGTTGGTAAATTATCATTTGCAAATAATGCTGTTGTTGAAGTAAAGAGAGAAATATTTCCTGAGCCATCTGATAAAACATTACTACCGGAGTAAGTTGCATTACCACTTGCTGTTGCGTTTACAACTTTCACTAATGTATATTCAATGTTAGTTATGTTATCATTGATTTGCGAAATGGAAAGCTCTTGCGGAATAACTGTTTTACCTGTTGCAACAGGTGTTGGTTTTATTGTGCCGGATGTTGTTTTAATTTCAAGTGAGCCATTATAATTTTGTAATGAATCGCCTGTTACATCCAGCACAATTGAATCACCGACGTTGTAAGTTATTGTTCCGCCGAAATAAACAGAGATGCCTGCATTTCCATCCTGCAAAATCACAGAGCCTGATGAAATATTTTTATTCGCCGCATCAGAAATAACAACACCACCAATTTTATAAGCACCCAATTTTATATCACTGCCATTATACATACTTCGAATGTTTGCGATAGAAGTTTGTACAGCCGGTCCGCCATTGCAACGCGTACCATTGAACTGCACATCACTTGTATCGCGTATGTAAAGTTGCTTGCTTGTATTGTAAACCGAATAAATGGCAGTGATGCTTCCATTGCCATTCGGCAAATTGATTCCCGCAAAAGATGCAAAGCCACTTGTTCTTAATGTTATGGTTTTGTTTGAACAATTTTTTATTGTATAACTCACAGCATTTTTTGAAGCAGAAGTATCAGCATAAATTTTTGATGTATCAGCATCACTAAATTCAAAATCGTTTAATTGAATAAGCATGTTTTGATATGCATCATTCAAATCTGAAATATCTACAACTTTTGGCGCAACAGTATTTCCATAATCTCCTTTAATAATAAAATTATCTTTTATTGAAGTTGCAATGGGTGTAACTGCACCGGTAACATCTTTGCTTCCACCCAGCTCAATCAGCTTATTGTCATCATACAAAATCAATCCATTCAATTTTATAAAAACGGTTCTGCCTTCAGGATAAGAAGTATATAAATTATAATCATCAATGTTTACTGCAATGCCTGCTGTAGAATCTTCAATAATTATTTGTTTATAAAAATTACCTGATGAATCGTTTGCTACAACAACACCTTCAATAATATCATCAGTAGAAATTATTTCAGTGTTGCCTGTTGTATGCATTGCCTTCAATTGTGCAATGGTTAACGTTGATTGTAAATCTGGTGCCGTGTAAGCTGGTGGCGCATCAAATTTTTTGTTGCAGCTAAATATTAAAATGCATAATGGAGCAATCAGAAAAGTTTTAGTTGAGTTCATGGTGAAAAATTTTGGTTTAAAAACGAATTGCAATACTGGCGAAATAATTTATGCCATAAGCGTAATAATATTTTGGTGGAAATTTATTGATGTCTGCAGTTGAATAATCGAAACGCAGTTGCTCATAACCGCCCGAAATAATATTTTGGTTGTTGAGCAAATTGTTTACGCCGGCATACATAACAAGGTAAACGTGTTTTCTATTCATTCCGGAGCCAACATAAACATGTTTTAATCGCCACGAGTAACCGGCAAACGCATCAACAGTATATTGTGCATCTAATTTTTGTTCATCTAAAACATCATTCCATGCTTCACTGTCTTCTTTTAAATTTTCGGTTGCAAGTTGCGTACGGCGAACAGGATTAAAATCAAGCCACATATTATCAAAATAATTTCCGGTTAAACTGATAAACCAGTACTTTGGTGAACGATAACTAACAGAAAAACTATAAGCATTTTGCGGCGTTGATGGAATTCTGTAATTGTCTGTATAAACCGTTTGAACATTTAAAATTTGCGCTGTATTATCAACTGTTGTTACAGCTTTTTGGCGACTATTATAATAATATCGGCCAACTGCTGCAATTGCATCAACCGTAACATTGCGAACAATATTTGCTTCAACACCAAACTCGCCGCCAAAATATAATTTACTAATGTTGCTTAACGCATAGTTTACAAAATCCTGGTAATCGTCGTGATAAAATGTGAGCACATTAAAACCATGTTTTGTTTGTGTGTAATAACCGATGAGATGAATTTTTAATCGCGGCGCATTTAATAAATAGCCGCCTTCTATCGTTTGAACATTTTCGCTGCGTAAACTATCCTGCACAAAATCTCTTGTGCGTGGTGAGATGTATGCATCTTCATAATAAGGTGGACGAGACAGCAAAGCCCCATTCACATACAAATAATTTCTTCCATTGATTTTGTAAGTGAAGCCGCCTTTCAATCCATAATTATAAAAAAGATTGGGTGCTGATTTACCGAAAGAATTATCAGGGAACAATCCATTTTTTACATTGCCGATTCTTCGAAAAATAGTTTGCGAACCTTCAGCAGCAATAAAAAAATCAACATGCGAAAAATTGAAAACTAATTGCGACCAAACATCTGCTTTATTAATATTGATATCATAATTGTAGCCGTATTTATCGCCCGCTTTTACAATACGGTTTGGATGATTTAAATCGTTTTGATAAGCATTGCTGTTGTTTGGATAATCACGCAACGCAAACTGATTTACATCAACCCAAAAAGAACCACCAAGTAAATCTTCTATTCTTTGAAAATAATTATTATGGACATACTGGTAACTTTCACCCGCGGTGAAATCAACATGATTACTTAGCCTTGCATTAATTACAGAATTAAAATTTATAATTCTGCTGTTTGTTACTCTTTCACCTAAAATATAATAGGAACGATTTCCGGTAATTGTGTCGCCTGCAATTCCATTTGCATTATAAACGATTGAATTATTTTCCCGATTTACATTATAAAAATTATTCCAGTTTATTTGTCTTGAAGATTCGTTGTTCAATAAATTTTCTTCTATTAATTTTTGTTGTGTCGGATCATCATTAAAATAACTTGGCAGGTAACGATAATAATCCGGGCGTGGGTCCGGTGCATTAAACCAATCAAGACCGGAATAAGAACGTTCACCAAATAAATAACTCGCAGATGTAGTTATATCTGTTTTGTTGTTGATGCGATAATCGTGCGTAAGCATTATTACGGGTTGATTCGATTTGCTCACGTTCGCATTTCTTTTCTTTCCATTCTGATAACCCCAATCAGGATTGTAATAATGCGAGCCTGCCAATTGCATCATCTCCATTGTTGAAGCACCTTGTCTTGCACTTTCTGTTGGTGCTGCAAATGCAACCAGTGAAACAGTTTGGTTCTGTCCAAATTTTTTATCTGCCGCAAAGAACCAACTCCATCCATTATAAAAAGTGCCCGGCACATAACCTTCATCAGCATATCTTCTGCTGCCTGAAATACTAAATGCCCATCCTTTTTTATTTATGCCTGAAGTATGTGTGAATGAAATTTTATGTTCGTATGATCGGTTGGAATAGGCATAACCAAAAACAGTTTGCGGTTTTTGTTTGCTTGCGCGAACATCAATATTTGTTGTGCTGCCAATATCACCAAACGCAAAAGTGTTATATCGAACACCAATATTTACATCACGACTTCTGAATACATCATTCAAGCCACTCCATAAGCCAAATGGTGTATAACCGTTATCCAAATTATCCATCGGAATATTGTTGATATACATGCTTGCATAATCTGAACTGTAACCGCGAATTTTAAAATGTATTACACTGAAATTAAAACTGGCTGCATTAAAAAAAGGATCTCTGCCAGCAGTTAATAATGATGAAACGCTTTGCGTGCCGGCGTCGCTCAAAGCATTATCATCTAAAGCAATGGTTGGAATATCATCGAGCAAATTGTTTTTTAAATCTTCGATCAACGATGAATCTGTTTTAGGAATACTATCATTAGTATTTTGTTGTGCATTGCAATAATCAATTACAGTTAGCAGTAGAAGCAGCAGCAAGGGTTTCATATGGCTTTAGTTGAAAAGTTGGTATTCCAAATATAAAAAAATTGAAACATAATTTCCAATTTTTTGTAGCTTTCATTTATGAAAACCCTGCAACTCACCCTTTATCTTATTTTATTTTTTTCTCAATCAATTGCACAAAAAGAAGAATACAAATCTGCAATTGTTGCCTTTTATAATCTTGAAAATTTTTATGATACCGTAGATAATCCTAAAGTAGATGATGAAGAGTTTTTACCCAACGGGCCAAAGAATTATAACAGCAAAATTTATTGGATGAAGGTTGAACACCTTGCTACGGTTATTTCACAAATCGGTACAGATATAAATGCAGATGGGCCCGCATTATTAGGTGTTGCAGAAATAGAAAATGACACCGTATTAAACGATCTTATTCATCATCCTTTACTGCAGAAAAGAAATTATTCTTTCGTGCATTATGACTCGAGAGATTTTCGCGGTATTGATGTTGCGCTTATTTATAATCCAAAATATTTTAAAGTACTTGATAGCCGGAAGTTGTTTGTATTTATTCCAACCGGAACCAAGCAGGCATTTTATACAAGAGATGTTTTATGGGTTAAAGGTTTGCTGGCAGGTGATACCGTGAATGTTCTTGTGAATCACTGGCCAAGCCGTGTTGGCGGTGAGCAAAGAAGTGCGCCTGCACGTGCAGCCGCTGCAATGGTTGATAAAAATTTTATTGATTCAATTGAAAAAATAAACATCAATGCAAAAATTATTGTGATGGGCGATTTAAACGACGATCCTGTTAGCCCCAGCATTACCAAAGTTTTAGGCGCAAAAGGAAATATAGAAAAGATAAGACCAGGCGAACTATACAATCCATGGATCGACCTGTATAAAAAAGGCATCGGCACACTTGCTTACCAGGATGCATGGGGATTGTTTGACCAGATCATGATAAATTATGCGTGGCTCGATAAAAGCCAATCCGGATTTTTTTATTATCAGCCACACATATTTAATAAAGTATTCATGATAGAAAATATAGGAAGATATAAAGGCTATCCCATGCGCACCTGGGATGGAAATACTTATCGCGGTGGTTACAGCGATCATTTTCCCACGTATATAATTTTGCTCAGAAAATTTTAAGCGGCTTATTACGTTTTAAATTAATTCGCCTAAAAAAGCGGTATTGTTGGAAAAGAAATTAAAAAAGTACATATTTGCCATAATAACTCATCATTTTTATCGTCTTAATAACTTCTATCGAATAAAATTTACCCTTCGCTGATACATAGAATGAAAAATTTTCGTCAAATCGTCAGCAAACCAAAATGAATAAAATAAAAATGATGCGAAAAAACTTACTTGCAATCACATTTGTGCTTATTGCCTTTTATAACCTTACTTCAACTGCTAATGCTCAGCAAGCGATTAATATTGTAACAACGGCTGTACCTTTTTTGCGTATTTCGCCTGATGCGCGTTCTGGTGGCATGGGTGATGCCGGAATTGCGATAAGCCCGGATGCTAACTCCGGTTTTTGGGATTTGGCTAAAACACCTTTTGCAACGCAAACAGATGCGATAGGAGCAACATATACGCCATGGTTAAAAGATATTGCTTCAGATGTTTACCTGGCTACACTTTCTGGTTATCATAAATTGGATGACGACCAGGCTTTTTCTGCAAGCCTCCGTTATTTCAATTTAGGACAGATTCAATTCACAGATTACAATGGCGGTTTGCAAGGCACGGGTCGCCCGCATGAGTTTGCTTTTGATCTGGGTTATTCAAGAAAAATTTCAAGCAACTTAGGTATTGGTGTTGCATTGCGATATGTAAACTCTGCGCTCGCAAATGGTGCAGTAAATAATAATGGGGTTACGTACAAAGCAGGAAACACCATTGCAGCAGATCTTTCTTTGTATGGAAACAATACAAGTGATGATGGCTCTGGTTTAACGTATGGCGTTACGCTAAGTAATCTCGGTGGTAAAATTGGTTATACTGATAATGCCTTATCAAAAGATTTTATTCCTGCTAACTTAGGTGCAGGCATTGGTTATACCTGGGTTTTCCAGGAAGAAAATAAATTCTCTCTTGATTTAGATGTAAATAAATTATTAGTGCCATCTCCTCC
>JBEHXR010000014.1:0-26343 GCA_048498595.1 Bacteroidota bacterium | reverse complement strand
GATGCCAGCAATTCGATCATACATGAAAAATAGGGCGGTTGCGAACGGCTTAAAAAATATGTTCGATTACCATTTGGTATAAAGCCATTTTGCCTGATGAGAAAAGCAAAATTTTCAATCATACTCTCAATAACATTCCACTTATGACTTTGTGCAAGACCAAGCATTGTAAAATAAGAATCCCAATAATAAATTTCCTGGAACCTGCCACCGGGAACAATATAAGGATGCGGAAGCGCAACAAGCGAACTTCCTTCTACAGGTTTATCAGCTTCGCGTTGCAAAACACTCCATAACTCTTCAATGTGTTCAACAATATTATCTTTTATATCTGTGTGATAACCGGGGGTGGCAGGCGGCGGAACAACAAAATTATTTTCTACAAATTTTTTTATTGCTTCGTTAGATGGATTTGTTTTTTTTAATTTTTGATATTCATCAACAATAACTGTTGGATTTCTTTTCGGCGTACAATCAACAAAAGTTTTATTATCAGGGAAAATTCTTTTTAACTGAACATCTTTAAAAAGATCTCCGTAAAGCTCATCAGGTGTTTGCATTGTAGCAGTTTTCTGCAAACTAAATTAAAAAATCATGCTATATATTTCCAAGCCACAAACAAATAAAAAAGGATGTGTAGAAACACATCCCGTCTGCTTGTATTAAAACATAAATTCAGATTACTTATATTGAAACAATGCCTTCATTATTTTTTTGCCTGGTAATATTTAATAAAGATTGCCATGAAGACCCTGTTAAAAAGAACAGTGCAAGTGTGGTTCCATAACTTCCGCCACGTTCAACAAATTCGAACACTTCCCAATGCGGATAAAACAATTCGCTAAACATCTTCCAAACAAAAAGTATTAATATAACTGAACGTACTGGTTTGATGAGCACACTTACCGCACCGAGAATTTCAAGCGAACCTATAATGTGTGCAACGGTTACAGGATTGGAAGCACCAAATGCTCTGTATTGATCGAGTAAATCTTTTTTTTCTATCAGGTTTAACCATCCATGCCCAACAAATAAAAGAAACACTACAATGCGTAAACAAATTTTTACGCGCCTTAATGTTTGTTCACTATTATTTATTTGTTGTATGCTGATGGGTTTGAACCAGTGTTTAAAATCTTTGTTACCTGCGTACGTAAGCAACAGCAAAGCAAGCGGCGCGCCAAAATTTCCGGCGCGTTCAATCAATTCTGGAAACGGCTCGCCTGATAATGGGCGCAATGCTGCAGTTATTAATCCCCACACCACAAGCCAGCCAGCAATAACTCTTATTGGATAGAACAGAATAATTAATCCCATCAAAACGTCTAAGCTTCCAACATAAGGCATCATTGCATAAGCAGTATCATGTGCTATACCAAATACAGAAAAATAATTTGTCCAGATTTCTTTTGTAATAATTCCAAAAGCACCATGACCAATAAAGCACATGGCGCTTGCAATGCGCAGGCTATAATATATTTTTTGTGTTTGATTGGTTTGTAACATTTTACTTTCCTTTATTATTATATGCAACTTTTTCACTTGGTGACATTAGTTTATCCCAAACAAGATCACCAATTTGAGCACCTTGCTTTCTGCCTTCCACAATAGCTTTGTAATAATGAATGCCCCCATAAAAACGGCTCATTGAAACTTCCCATGCAGCATCACTTAAAGAATTAAAATGACGATCAGGCCAACTCCAGTCGCGTTCAGATGAGTCAACAAACGAAACATGATCTCCATATAACTTGGTTAGAAATTCTGCAGCACCAGCAGATATTACGGAGTGTGCACTGATATATTCAGGAAACGGCGGCGTTTGTAAAAATGGCTTCCAGTTAGGGTCAATGTATTGATTAATGTATGTTTCGGGGCGTATCATATCATAATGATATTTGCACCACCAGCATGCAATAAATCCATCAAACATTGCAATTGAAGAACCTGTATATGCGAACACTGTTTGATACCAGTCTGCCTTTTCTTTTTTTGTTACTGTGTTAATGATCTCCATCCAGTGTCCCGGAGGCGTCATCGCTTTTGTTGCAAACATTACGTGACCTTCCTGGTGCATTTTAAATGAATTACAATCCCAGAAATTAGCAATCCATTTATGTGTATCGTCATTTGTGTTTACAGTATCATAAACCTGTTTCGCCATTTTATAAAATTCGCTTGTTGAATCTGTGCTGAATGGCGGTGGCGGCACAATAGGAAATGTATTAGGAGAATCTAAAGCCATTGTTCTAATCGTCATCCATTTTGGTTCAACTGCATCAAAGTATCCGGGTGGTGTTGGCGACCAGTGACCCGGTAACCCCGTTACTGTAAATTTTGAGCCGCGTGTTTTTCCATAGTTATCTTTTTTACTCCAGTCAAGAATAGCATTAGCAACGGCATTTCCATAGCTTACAGAACTATCAAACATTTCGCTCGTCATGTTTGTGTTCTTTGCAAGATTTTTTATTGAATCAATTAATGCATCCATTCTTGCTTCAGAAAAAGTTAATTCACGACCAACTTTTGTCATTGCAATTACAGATGCAAAAGGAAAATCAACCTGCTCCGGTTTTGCGGGAGAAGGAATGTTATTAAGATCTTTGATCTTTCCTTCAAGTGAGCCATAATGTTTTCCTTCTTTAGCTAAAGTTTCATACGCTGCAAGATTTGCGTAAGCAAAAACTCTTGATGCAACCGGCGGTGTAAAGATGTCATAGATCACCACATAATTTAATTCGTGAATTGCACTGCAATACAAGTTAGGATCATGCATTACGGTTTTGTAATCTTTTTTATTGCATGATGTAGCCGCAGCAACAAATAAAATCAAACCAAAAAAAACAACTCTTTTCATTTCAATATTCAATTTTAATTTTAAAAAATACCTCGCTAAGAATAACAAGGTGTGCTTGTATTATTACTTATCAAAAACTCTTTATCATTATAACTTAATTACAAAACCAACATTAATAACATAATCAGCAAAGGCGGCATCACCTTGTGTGTATACACCTGTTAACGCCGTTTTATTTTTATCCGGAACACTTTGTGTGCGATTACGCACTAATGCAACCGGCACATACAAATAAGCGCTAAATCTTTTAAAACCATATGAAACGCCTTGTTCTTCTGAAATAATATAACCTGGTCTTCTAAAACCCTGGCTGCCGCCAATTAAATCGTGCACAGGCAAACATTCATCGCGCATGCCTGCAGAAAACATCCATTTATTAAAATCGAAGTTTACACCTGCGCGAATAAGATATTGATCAGGCACGCTCATTACATCACTTCCAATCTCAACAGTTTGCGCACTTGGTGTTCCGCCACGCGAAGTTGATACACCATTTTCTTCACGCGGATTTACGAGGTAATAAAAATTTCCGTATAAACCCACATGATGTGAGAAGTTGTAAAATGTATTCGCTTCAACCGTAAAGCCTGTTCCGCCATCACCTAATTGTATTGACTGATCAACGGGACCAATTTGCGTAGTTGAATCTGATGTATGAAACCTGTCTTCAAAATGATAATCTCCCGTAGGAAATTTAATACCAAGACCAAGTTGCAAATTAAAATGCTCAGATTTTTCAGGATCGAACATCCACCTGTATGCGCTAAAACGAATATCGCCAACACCAAAAGAATGGGTGCTGTATCGATGAATGCGATCATGTTCATATAAAGAAGAACGCGAGTTATCAAGAATAGGAACATCAAGCAATAAAGACCAACGATTGTTTAATTGATGTGTAACAGTAATATCAAATGTAGTGGAATGATTGATAACATTAGAACCTGTATCTACTCGCAGTTTTTGCTCCTGTGTTCCAATAAAATGTTTGTATGATTTGTAAAAACGATAGTTCAAACCTAATTGCCATTTACTTGCACTTGAAATAGAATCGGGCATGCGCAACGAACATGTTGCGCCGGTGCTGCGGATAGCAACACAACCTTGCGCATTAATTTTATTACCTTCAACAGTTAGTAAAACAACGAGAATAAAAAATAATTTTTTCATGCTATTAGTTTTAAGTGAACAATTATTCTGCTCCATCATGTTGCGCTCTTAATACTGCATATGCCCCTACTCTTTTACCAGCAATCATACCTGAATCACAATCCATTTGCGTGTGTATACCTGCAATAAATCTTGACTTAGCTGCTTCTGCAGACATGGCTTCATATTTAGATGCATTTGCTGGAATAATATGACCCAAAACTGTTGAAGCGCATTCACTGAAAGTGGAGTGCCCTGATATATAAGATGGAAAGTTTGGAATACCGGTTAACGTTTTTATCAAAGGAATTATTTGCGTAGGTCTTGGGTTGAAATAATAATATTTTGTGTTCCAGCAAACAATGGCTGCATCCATTTGCCCCATATTTAATAATGCCATGTTGCGTGCCCATCGTACTTCACTATAATTTTGTTTGATGAAATCTTCTGCTGCAATTGCATTCCAATGACCCGTTGGTGTGTAAGTACCAACACCATCAGCCCAATATTGCACTATTCTTTCCTGTTCTCTTGTTGGGTTTTTTATTTGATTATAAGCTGCCTGGTTTTGTTCTTCAAACTCACCGCTTTTTGTTGACAGCGGATAACCCGGACGAATTTTTATTACGGTTAATGAATCAAACAAAAAAGGTAAAACATTACCATATAAAGGTAACATGGGCGGACGTTTTGGCACTTCCAAACTGTACCATGGTGTTTCACCGCGTGCTGATGTATTTGTTACAAATGCACTCCATATTTCAGGAGTACCACCTGCAGTTCCTGCGTGATCTCCCTTTGCACGTGCAGTAAACAATGCTGCGATTTGTCTTCCCAAAGCTTCGCCTGCTTTAATATCTGTACGCGTAGCTGTTCCGCTTTGTATAGCAGCCAATTCTTCTTCATCGGCTTTTTGCTGAACGTTTGCAACTTCTGTTGGAAACATCAGTTTCATAATTTCAGAAGTTACACCTGCAAGCACACCTGCTTCAGAAGGATAAGATGGTAATTCTGTTTTTCCATTCATCGCATTCACAGATGAATCAACTGTATAAGGTGCAGGTTGATTGTATAATTTTTTATAGTACCAGCATGCAACGAGCGCATCATATTGCGCAGCGCTTAAATAAGCAAATGCTCTTGCAGCAAATGGCGGATTTGAAAAAGGAAACTGTGGATAATTAAAAGGATTTACTGAGCTCGGAGCCGGATAAGTTCCATCTTCATTTTGATACGGTGGCAGATTATGCTTTGAAACAAGCTCACGCATAACTTCATTCCATCTTAAAACATTACCTGAACCCCAATAACGAATTTTACTTTTTGCATCATCGCTTAAATTTTCCTGGTAACCTTTTATCTCATTAAGGTCTGCGAGATAAGCAGGAGAATTTATTGCAGGCGGAGGCGCAACTACAAACGAATCAGGTCTGGATAATAAAACGGTTTTCCATTGTCCTGCATCTATATCTTCTGAAACAGGATTTAATGGAGGTAAATTCTCTGTTCTTTCAACAATTGATTTAGAACATGAAATATAAATAGTTGAACTAAGTATGATAGTAGTAAATATGATTAATGTCTTTCTCATAGTTTTGTTTTGATGGTTAACGTATGCCGCACAATTTGCACGAATAAGAAGCATTTACTTTATGATGCGAAAAAGGAATGATGTAGAAAACAGAGCCATTAAATTCAGTTGCTTGTCCAACGTTTCTGCCTTTTAATACATAGCTGCTGCCGGCTTCTAAAGAAAGTGAAGGCAGTTTCTTTACGAATACATATTTAAAATGAACACCGGCAATGCTTGCATTCATTCGATTGCTTGGGAATGGCATATCGTTTCTGCGAATATCAAAGCCCCCTAATGTTCTGTTCTGCTGAAAAAATGCTTCTGCAATAACACGAAAACTTCTGAAGCCTGTTCTTATATTGTAGCTTGCCATATCAGGCATTTCAACTTCATTGGTAATATGCATTTCTGTTGTGTAATAAGAAGTGCGATCGATGTGAATGTTATTTCTGTACTGATAAGTTCCGGAAGCAGTTGCAAAAAATCCGCGGTGCTGATAATCTACCATTAATCTTGCAGAAGCAGTTGTGCTGTGTAAACCTAAAGTAAGTGGCAAATAATCTGCCTGGTAATTTGTAAGTGGTGTTGAAAAACCTGCAATGCCGTAAACAGAAATTACTGATGAAGCATTTAATTTTTTTTCTACTGGCATCCACTTTAACCATAAAGAAAGGTCTTGTATGCCGCGTGAATTATGTAAGGTTCCGGCAGATGCTTTTGTGCTAATATAAGGAACACCAAACAATAAATTAAGTTTGTTGGTTATGCCATAGTTTCCCATAATCGCATACATGTTTGTTGAAACAGTTCCAATATTTTGATTGTCTCTTTTCATCGTTCCTTCCCAGTAATGATCCCAACTGCTATGGCTGTAAGTTCCTCCCACACAAAAATTATTTTTCGCCATCATAATGGCATCAATATCTGTTTGCGCATTTGCAGCAAGCTGAAAAAAAGCAAGCAGCAACAGCACAGGTAAACCGCGTTTAATTATTGGTTGCATGACTAAGTAGTAATAAATAAATAATAAATGATTAAAGGCTGAACATACATTCAGCATTAAATGGTTAGTAAAAAACCTGGGATTGCTTAAATAAAAGCAAACTATGCTTTGGGAGGTTGCTCTGCAATAAGTGTATTGCCTTTTTGAAGCTGTGCGAAATAGTTATCGGTGTAAGTGTTTAAGATATTACTTACCGCAAATGCGTTTACAGTATTTTCTGTTTTAATATAATCACTGATAACAAGCTTGATGATTTGGCTGTGCTCGCCGGATTTTTTTGAGGCAGAATTGTTTTGAAGTTCATTTGCAAGTTTGAAAAAATCATCTTTTGCATTTTGTAAATGCATCTTTTGCTCATCTGGTAAGCACTTCAATATTAAATTACCGCGAGAAATTTTTTGTTTTACGTAGTGATAAATTTTCCCGTCAATTGTTATTTCGCCATCCTTTCTTTCAAAATCTTTTGAGTCTGTTAAATAAGGCATTGAAAGCGGAACAGTAAGCGTAATCAAATCAGCATCGTTATATTCATTATTGTCGAGCTTGGCAACAAGTTGCTTGTTTGCCTTCTGTTGCAATAAGTCAAACATAAGTCTGTATCCAACAAAATTGAACAAAAGAAGTGCGAGTAATAATATCGTTGCAATCTTTTTCACCCAAGTAGTCGCGGGCAAATTAAGTTATAAATGGCAAGACACAAAAAAATTATATTCTGTTGCATCAATTCATTTACTTTAATTATAAATTAAAAAAGACAGAACGCTCATGAAACAGTATGATGCTATTGTTATTGGATCTGGACAAGGTGGAACACCGCTTGCGAAAAAGCTCGCCAAAAAAGGTTTAAAAACTGCAATTATTGAACGACGATTTGTAGGAGGCACTTGTATTAACGATGGTTGCACACCAACTAAAACCATGGTCGCTTCTGCACGCATGATGCGCGTTGCCGGCAAAAGCAAAGAACTTGGCGTAAGTATAAAAAATGCAGCGCTGCATTTTAAAAAAGTAATCAAGCGAAAAAATAAAATAGTTGAGGAATTTAGAAATAGCGGGGAACAAGGTTTGCTTAAAACAGAAAATCTTGATTTAATTTTTGGTGAGGCAAGTTTTATAAGCAACAAAGAATTAAAAATTATTGTGAAAGATGGTAGTGAGGAATCAATTAGTGCTCAAAAAATTTTTATAAATACAGGTGGCAGACCAACTGTTCCAAATATCGATGGACTTGATAAGGTTAAATATCTCAACTCAACTACAATAATGGAGTTGAAAGAATTGCCCGAACACTTAGTAATTATTGGCGCGGGGTATATTTCGCTTGAGTTTGGACAAATGTTTCGTCGCTTCGGAAGTAAGGTTACCATGCTTGAACATTCAGAAAAATTTTTATCAAGAGAAGATGATGATGTAGCAGAAGAAATAAAAAAGTTTTTACAAGATGAAGGCATTAAAATTTATACCAACTGTGCTGTTCAGAAAGTATCATCAAAAAACAAAAAGGTTTTTGTAACGGTTTCAATAAATAATGAACAGAAAAAAATTTCCGGCTCGCATCTTTTAGTTGCAACCGGCAGAACTCCAAACACCGATTCACTTCAATTGCAAAACACAGATATTAAAACAGAAGAACGCGGACATATTATTGTAAACGAAAAACTTGAAACAAGTGTTGAAGGCATTTATGCTTTGGGCGATGTGAAAGGGGGATCTGAGTTCACACATATTTCTTACAACGATTACATAATTGTTTACCACAATCTTTTTAATAATGCAAACGAATCAACAAAAAACAGATTAGTTCCTTATACAATGTTTACAGATCCGCAATTAGGCAGAATTGGGTTAAGCGAGAATGATGCAAAAAAGAAAAATATTAATTATAGAGTTGCAAAATTGCCGATGAATTATGTAGCCAGGGCAATTGAAACAAATGAAACAACCGGCTTTATGAAAGCAATTGTTGATGCAGATTCAAAACAAATTTTAGGCGCAACTGTTATTGGTGAACAAGGCGGTGAAATGATGAGTATGCTTGAAATTGCAATGATGGGAAATATAACTTATGATGTTTTGCGCAATGCAATTTTTGCCCATCCATTATATGCAGAATCGCTGAATAATTTATTTATGCAACTAGATGAAGACAGATGAAAAAACATCTTCCAACTTTGGCTAAAGCCAAAAATGAAATCGTCTTCATCAACCCAAGACTTAAGCCTTGGGTTAAATAAGCAGGTGCTGAATTGGCTTTAGCCAAAGTGAAACTATTTATTGCATCCACAAACTATGATCGAAGCAAAAAACATCACTAAAACATTCAATAAACAAATTGCTGTTAATAATATTTCTTTCAATGTAAATGAAGGAGAAAATTTTGTTTTGCTTGGAACGAGCGGTTGCGGCAAAACAACAACGCTGAAAATGATAAACCGTTTGATTGAACCAACAGGCGGCGAAATCTTAATCGATCAAAAAAATATAAAAGATGAAAATGCAGAAACATTAAGAAGAAGTATTGGTTATGCATTACAAAATACAGGCTTGTTTCCGCATTACACGGTTGCAGAAAACATTGCTGTTGTTCCAAATCTTTTTAAATGGAATAAAGAAAAAATAAAATCGCGTGTTGAAGAATTGATGAGCAAACTGCATCTTTCAAAAGATTATTACAATGCTTATCCAAATGAACTAAGCGGCGGACAACAACAACGCGTTGGGCTGGCAAGAGCTTTGGCTGCAGATGCTGCGATATTATTAATGGATGAACCTTTCGGCGCACTTGATCCAATAACAAGAACACATGTGCGAAATGATTTTAAAAATTTAGAAGAATTTAAAAAGAAAACAATTGTATTAGTTACGCATGATGTTCAGGAAGCTTTTGAATTGGCAGATAGAATTTGTTTGATGGATAAAGGAAAGATCGTACAAGTTGGAACGCCAACTGAATTATTATTTAAGCCAGCAAATGATTTTGTAAAAAGTTTTTTTGATGAACAGCGATTGCAATTAGAATACAAAACGGTTACACTTAAAATGCTTTGGAATTTTTTGAATAATGTTACAGAAGATGCCTCAGCAAAAGAAATTTCAGCAGATAAAAATATCTGGCAGGCATTGGAATTTTTTAGTCTGAATGAAAATGAAATATTGGTTGTAAAAAATAACAACCAATTAAAAAAAATAAATTATGCTTCGCTGATGCAGGCAATGAATGAATACAAAAAACAATTTAAAAATTAAACGTTTCCTGCTACTCTTCTTTGAGGAGTGGTTGGAGTGATGTCAACTGATGGAACAGCAA
Source organism: Bacteroidota bacterium (assembly GCA_048498595.1). GTDB lineage: Bacteria > Bacteroidota > Bacteroidia > Chitinophagales > Chitinophagaceae > Parafilimonas. Next base: position 16,454 of record JBEHXR010000014.1, on the reverse strand, counting down.
CAAAGCTTATGGAGTTTTATTGTTCAGCAAAGAGATAAATTGTTCAGTCAAACCATTGAACATATTGGTCTCACATTTATTTCTTTGCTCATTGCCGTTATCATTGGTTTACCGCTTGGCATTATCATTACAAAAAGAAAAAAAGCAGCAGGCATTGTATTAAACGTTGCCGGCGTTTTGCAAACAATTCCAAGTATTGCATTGCTTGGTTTTATGATTCCGTTGTTAGGCATTGGACCATTGCCTGCAATAACAGCTTTGTTTTTATACGCATTACTTCCAATCATTCGCAATACTTATACAGGCATAAAAGAAGTTGATGCAACTGTATTGGAAGCCGCTACAGCAATGGGTTTCAGCAGGTGGCAGGTATTAACAAAAGTTGAATTACCGTTGGCATTTCCCGTAATACTTGCAGGAATAAGAACAGCAACTGTAATTAACGTTGGTGTTGCAACTTTAGCTGCGTACATCGCTGCAGGCGGATTGGGCGAATTTATTTTTGGTGGCATTTCACTCAACAATACCAACATGATTTTAGCAGGCGCAATTCCTGCTGCATTGCTTGCAATTATTTTTGATTTTTTATTATCACGCGTGCAAAAACTCAGGCTTAAAAAATTACGTATAGCTATTTGGCTTATGCCGTTTATTATTTTATTGTTATCATCATTTTATGTAATTCCATCATTTGAAAAAAATAAATTGCTTGCAGGTTTTACGCCTGAATTTATGGGCAGGCAGGATGGTTATCTCGGTTTAACATCTGTGTATAAACTAAAAATAAAAAATGTTGTTATAAGTGATGCGGTGATGTATAAAGCGGCTTATGAAAAAAAACTCGATGTAATAAGCGGTTACAGCACTGATGGTCGTTTGAAAGCTTTTGATTTGGTTGTGTTGAATGATGATAAACATATTTTTCCGCCATACTATGCCGCGCCGCTAATTCGTGAAGATGTGTTGCAAAAATATCCTGAACTTGAAAATGTGTTGAACCTGCTTTCAGGAAAAATTAATGATTCGATAATGACGGAATTAAATTATCAAGTTGACTATTTAAAACAGTCGCCCGAAAAAGTGGCAAGAAATTTTCTGCAAAAAAATAATCTTTATAAAGAGCCGCGTAATGGCAATAAGGCAACAATTCGTTTAGGCTCAAAAATTTTTGGCGAACAATATATTTTGATAAACATGTATTCGATGCTGATTAAAGGTTACACTGATTTGAATGTTGATACAAAAACAGGTTTGGGCGGCACAAGCATTTGTTTCAACTCGATCATCAATAATCAAATTGATATGTATCCGGAATATACAGGAACAGGCTTGCTGGCAATTTTAAACGCATCAACAAATACTATAAATAGTTTGCATCAAAATCGCGACAGCATTTACAATTATGTTTCAAAAGAATTCACACAGAAATATAATTTGGTTTGGTTAAAACCAATTGGTTTTAATAATGCGTATGCTTTAATGATGCGCAGGCAACAAAGTGATGAATTAAATATTCATTCGATTAGTGAGCTAACGAATTATGTAGATGAAGAAAAATAATTTTCGTCAAACGTGAATCGTCAAAAGTGAAAATAAATCCGGCTAAAATTAATCCACGAGTTACATTCACGATTGACGTTTGACCATTCACGATAAAAAAATCTATCATGAATTTATCTGAACACTACAAGCAAGTACGACAACGCTCAAAAGATGTTTGCGCTAATCTTCAAACAGAAGATTATGTTGTGCAACCTGTGGTTGATGTAAGTCCACCAAAATGGCATCTCGGTCATACAACATGGTTTTGGGAAGAGTTTGTGTTGAAGCCGAATGATGAAAATTATGAACAGTTCAACCCAAATTATAATTATGTTTTTAATAGTTATTATGAATCTGCCGGCACGAGAGTGATTCGTACAGACAGAGGGAATTTAAGTAGACCATCTGTTAGCGACATTTATAAATATCGTGCGCATGTTGATGCAGCGATGCAAAATTTTTTGAGTCGCATGAATAACGGTCAAACGCTTCAAAAGCGTCAGACCGATAAAGCGCTGTATGATTTAATTATACTTGGATTAAATCATGAAGAACAACACCAGGAATTATTAGCAACAGATATCAAATATATTTTAGGTAACAATCCATTATTTCCTGCCTTATATAACGAAGAAAAAAAATCATCAGCACAAACAAAAAACGAATGGATACATATTGATGAAGGTGTTTATGACATAGGTTTTGAAGGCGAAGGTTTTTGTTTCGATAATGAATTGAATCGGCATAAAGTTTATTTGAATGATTATTCAATTGCAAGTGAATTAGTAACGAACAAAGAGTATCTCGAATTCATAAATGCAGGTGGATATAAAAATTTTATTTATTGGCACATGGAAGGCTGGGAATGGGTGAAAGCGAATAAGATTGAATCGCCGATGTACTGGCATTTGATTGATGGCGAATGGATGAATTACACATTGAATGGTTTATTACCCGTCGACTGGAATGAACCTGTTTGCCACATTAGTTTTTATGAAGCGTATGCTTACGCAAGTTGGAAAGGTTTGCGTTTGCCAACAGAAGCAGAGTGGGAAGTTGCCGCAACAAAATTTAATTGGGGCAGACGTTGGGAATGGACGGAAAGCGCGTACTTGCCTTATCCTGGTTTTTCAAAAGCGCCCGGCGCAATTGGCGAATACAATGGCAAGTTTATGGTTAGTCAAAAAGTATTGCGCGGAGCAAGTGAAGTAACACCACCAAATCACAGCCGCGTTACTTATCGTAATTTTTTTCATCCGCCATTAAGATGGCAATTTACTGGTATAAGATTAGCTAAATAGCTGATGGCTTTAAAATTAATCATCAACAAATAAATACCATGGAGTTTGCAACCGTATCGAAAAGTACATCAAAATTTTATAAAGATGTAATGCATGGTTTACGATCGTCGCCAAAGCGTCTCGATTCAAAATATTTTTACGATGAACGCGGCGATGAATTATTTCAGCAAATAATGAATTGCGATGAATATTATCTTACCAATTGTGAGATGGATATTTTAAAAACGCAATCATCCAACATCGCATCAACCATATTTAATTCAGAAAATAATATTGACGTTATTGAATTAGGTGCAGGTGATTGCAGTAAGTCCATTCATTTATTAAAAGAAATTTTTAAAAGAGATAACAGCTTCACTTTTTTTCCTGTTGATATATCAAATCATGTTATTGATTTGATTGAAACAAAATTGCCGTATCAAATTGAAGGATTAAATATTTTCGGATTGAACGGTGAATACATTGAGATGCTGAAAAAAGCAAATAAAATATCATCAAGACGGAAGCTTGTGCTTTTTATGGGCAGCAATATTGGCAACATGAACTATGAAGAATCAATTGAGTTTTGTAAAGATGTTAGCAATTGCTTGCATAAAGGTGATTATTTATTAATCGGCTTCGATTTAAAAAAAGATCCACAAATAATCTTAAATGCTTATAACGATAAAAAAGGTATTACCCGCGATTTTAATCTTAATTTATTAAGAAGGATAAATAAAGAATTGAACGCTGATTTTGCGATTGAAAACTTTAAGCATTTTCCTGTTTATAATCCTGAAAGCGGTGAATGCAAAAGCTATTTGATAAGTACCTGCAAACAAGAGGTTTTTATTGGCGATACAGAAAGTATAGTGTTTGATGAATACGAAACAATTCACACAGAAATTTCAACTAAATATTCTATAGAACAAATAAATGAAATCGCTGAAGCAACAGGTTTTGAAGCAGCAGAATATTTTTATGATTCAAAGAAATGGTTTGTTGATGTATTATGGAAGTGCAGATAAAAATTACTCCATATTAAAAAAGGGGAATTGTTTCTAAACAATTCCCCCTTTTTTTCTTAACCTATTTATGAATGCCAGGAATTATTACTGGTATCAGCATCCATCCAAATTCCACCTTCTAATTCTATAGTTTTTACTTTCTTTTTCGTGTTGATGTTTACCGTTGTTTGTGTTGGGTTATTCATCCAAATTGCTGGTGTTTGATGAAACTTTTCGGTTGAACCATCATCATAAGTTGCAATCACATCAACCGGTGCAGGCATGCCACCAATATTTTTTATTGATAGTGCATAACCGTTACCAGTTTTCTTAACATCAGTCAAATCCAAATCAATATAATTATTGCTGAAGAACCAACTATTCCAAAACCAGTTTAAATTTTTTCCTGAAACATCATTGAACGTATAAAAGAAATCCCATGGCAGCGGATGTTTACTATGCCATCTATCCATATAAGCATGCAAACATTTTTTAAACATATCATCGCCTAATAAATCTTTCATTGCCAAATAACCAATTGAAGCTTTACCATATTCATTATTACCAAAACCATTTCCGGTTAAAGCATCGCCTGGGGTAACAATCGGTATTTGTTCATCAGAAGAAATATCTTCAATCATCCCTTCAATTCTAAATTGTTTATAAAGATCAGTTGCTTTTTCTTCACCCAAATCTGCAGTGCCAATTAAATATTCATACGTTGTTGCCCAGCCTTCATCCATAAAACCATAACGCGTTTCGTTAATACCCATATAAAAAGGCATGTACGTGTGTGCTATTTCATGTTCGGCAACAAAGCGCGAGAATAAAGTATCGCTGTAAGTTTCATCGTTCGCCATCATTGGATATTCCATACCGGCATAACCCTGGAACACGGTTGTTTTTTCGTAAGGATATGGAACGCCTGGCCAGTTGTGCGAAAGCCAGTCAAGCGAATGTCTTGCATATTGCGCCACATGATGATAATCTGCAGCCGTATCATTATAACAGGCGAAAGCCCCCGCTCTTCTTCCTGTTTTATCATCTACAACAACACTGCAACCATCCCAATTAAAATGATCGCTGATGCCAAACGCCATATCAGGAATATTGCTTGCAGTAAATTCCCAGCTGTTTGTTGCATTTTGTGTTGTTACATTTTTTGCAGCGAGATCTTGCGGCGTAACAATATTCACGGTTGCATCAGAAGTAAAAGCTTGTTTATAACGATTTAAAATTTCCGGCTGCAATAAAGCCTCAGGATGTTGTAATGTTCCAGTTCCAACAACAAGATAATTTTCAGGAACAGTAAGCGTAAGATCGTAATCATTAAAATCACTGTAGAATTCATGACCATCCATAAACGGCATTCTGTCCCATCCATTATAATCATCAAATACTGCAACACGCGGATAAAAATAGGCAAGGAAATAAGTGGTTGAATCGATCATTCCTTCTCTCCCGCTTTGCAATGAAATTTCATAATGCCATTTAAAAGTAAGATGCAAAGAATCGTGCGGCATTAATGGCTGTGAAAGTCGCAGCGCATAGTTTGTAAAAGAATTGCATGCTCTTGTTGTATCAATCGAAGTGCCGTTCACCGTGATTGCATCAACATGCACACCAGAAGTAAGATAATCTTGCTGCGCCGGATATTCTCTCGGCGCTCCTGGTTTATGAATATTTATAAAAAGTTTTATAGAAGGATTGCGAATTGTGTCTGAGCTATTATTAAAATAAGTAATTGTCTCATCACCCTGTATGTTTCTATCCGGCGGCATTGCAGTTACATTAATTTTATAAACTGCGTGATTTGTCCAGTAATTTTTTCCAGGGTTTCCATTTCTTGAACGTGTTTCTTTTTTATAAGCTTGCTGAACATCTCTCGGTTCGTACAAGGTTTGTGAAATGCTGTAAGTGCTAATTATAAGAAGCAGAAAAAAAAGAAGTAAGCGCTGCATAATTTTATTTTCGATTGAAGATAAGTAGTGCAACTAAAAATTCTATAAAAGTTTTTTATAAACGGCAATAAAAAATCCTTCCGTAAAAACGGAAGGATTTAACCAAAACCAACTGCTACGAAAAAAAATTACTGAATACTAATCTCTTTTGGTAAAACTTTTACTTCTTCTTTTTTAGGCAAGAAAACTTTTAAAACACCGTCTTCATATTTTGCCTGAATATCTTCTGTGTTAACAATGTCATCTACGCGGAAACTGCGTTTAAAATTTGTAACGCTAAATTCACGGCGATGAGTTTTGTACTCATTGTTTTCTTCTTCAGTTTTCTTTTCATAGCTGATAGTAAGCAATCCTTTATCAAGATTTACTTTAAAATCATCTTTCTTCAAACCGGGGGCAACTAATTCAAGATGAAATCCATCTTTGTTTTCATGAATGTTTACAGGCGGAACATTCCAGCCATTTTCCCTGCCCCATGCAGTGGGAAGATTGAAGAACTCATCAAACAAGTTGTCAATGGTTCTGTAGTTACGTTTTGCAATAGTTGTCATCTTATAAAATTTTTATTTTTTAAATAATTATGGTATGTGTTGAACAAAGGATATACCATTGGGGTTTTAATGAAATTTGTTCAGGTATTGAATAAACTGCAATGACAATACTTCTTTTCTTGTTTTAATTAGTGTCAGATTGGCTATTTAAATTCAAATGCAAAAGCTTTCAGAAAAAATGATTTATGCAATGAGCATATTCTTTTAGTATCATTGCACGTTTTAAAAAATAGCATGTATCCTAATTTATATTATTTGTGTAAAGATTTTTTCGGCTGGAATTTACCCGCACTAAAAATTGTAAACACATTCGGTTTTTGCGTAGCGATATCATTTCTCGGTGCCGCCTGGTTGTTAATAAGAGAGTTAAAAAGAAGGCAGGCGCTGGGTGCTTTTACATATAAAGAGGTAACGATAACTGCAGGAGAGCCTGCAAAACCAATAGAGCTAATCATAAATTTTATTCTCGGTTATTTATTAGGCTACAAGATTTTAGGTGTATTTATATTGAAAGGTGCCCTAAACGATCCGCAGGAGTTTATTTTTTCTTCAAAGGGAAGCCTGGCCGCAGGTATTTTACTGGGGTTATTTTTTGCAGGGTTGAAGTGGTGGGACAAGAATAAAAAGAAACTGCCTTCTCCCGAAAAACGCATCATAAGAATCTGGCCAAGCGACAGGGTTGGTGATATGACGCTAATTGCAGCAGTTGCAGGTTTTGCGGGCGCAAAGGTTTTCGACAATCTTGAAAACTGGGATCGCTTTGTTAAAGATCCATGGGGTAATTTATTTTCACCCAGCGGACTTACTTTTTATGGTGGGCTGATTGTTGCCTCGCTTGCATTGTGGTATTATTTCAAAAAAAATAACATCAGTTTTATTAAAGTTGCAGACGCAATTGCACCAGCATTAATGTTTGCGTATGGTTGGGGGCGAGTAGGTTGCCAGGTTGCCGGCGATGGTGATTGGGGAATAATCAACAGCGCTTTTGTAAGCGACGCAAACGGCAGCGTTCAGCTTGCAAATTCATCAACAGAGTATACAAAAGCACTCGCAGAAAATGCGCAATTTTATGCCGGGCAGTTTGGTTCGTTGCAAAATGTGCCGCATGCCTACGTTAAGCCTTTTCTCGGTTTACCCAATTGGCTTTTTGCTTATTCTTATCCGCATAATGTAAATAACGAGGGCATTCCTTTGTTTGGTTGCACGTGGGATTATTATTGCAATCATTTGCCATTGCCGGTATTTCCAACGCCGGTTTATGAAATAATCATGTGCCTCATTTTATTTGCAATTCTGTGGTCGGTAAGAAAAAAATTCACGACGCCAGGAAGATTGTTTGCCGTTTATTTAATAATGAACGGTGTTGAGCGTTTTCTTATTGAACATATTCGTGTAAATACGCAGTATCATTTTTTCGGCATCAATCCAACACAAGCAGAAATTATTTCGCTCGGTTTAATTATTGTCGGAATTATACTTTACTGGTACGCACCAAAATTTAAGTTTAAAAAAGAGCAACCAAAAAAAGTTGAGGAGTCGCCGTCTTAAAAAATCTTTTCCAATTCAACCGCTTTGCGCTGTGTAAAAAGATTGTCTATTGTAATATGCTCTTCGCCAATCTCAAGCACAGTACATATTTTTTTCAATAACGATTCTTCTTCTGCAGAAAGCAATCCATCACTCAAACACAATTCAACGCAATAAGAATAAAGCGCCAAATCCTGCACTGGGTTTATAAGTTTTATTAAATACCTTAAATATTCTTCTTCATCTGTAACCTCGGGCATGTAAGATGTGTAATGGTGAAGTTCTTCCTTAAAATTTAGATCTTTATGAATTTGCAGGTCAACAAACTTTTCAGACACTGTATCTACTTCATCATGAGAAAATTTTCCGTCTTTAAAACAACAATGTAAAAACAAATGACAGATCGCTTCATTTTGCGTTGTTATATAATCAGTATACATAAATTTTTTTCCTATTGTAAAACAAGTTTAATGCCGTTAATTATTCCAATGCTTTATTAATAAATGAAATCAATGGATACAATGCATCAAATGATTTTGTAATTGTTGATGCAAACTTTTTATCGGTTAATTGATCATCCGTTAAAGGCGCAATCGCAATCACACTTTTCAGTTTTAAAAAATCAATGGCAGGGTTGTTTTCATCGTAACCTTTTGGAGGTCTTGTTAAACGCATTTCGTTATCCATACTTAAACCCTTTGCATAAACAGCCTTGAATTTTTTATGGTTAACAATTTTTTTAAACTCATCAAAATTATAATCAATTTCCTGCCGCACTTTTTGTAAAACATCAGGAAACGGATCATACAAACCACCGCCAACAAAACTTTCGCCGGGCTGTATGTGTATGTAATAACCGGCTTTAAAACTTTTCTTTCCGCCAGTATTTATGCTTGCGCCAAAATTTATTTTATAGGGTGATTTGTCTTTGCTGAACCGTATATCGCGGTTAATTCTAAACATACATTCTTTTGCAGTAAGTGCTGCTAAGCTTGCATCTGTTTTACAAAATTCATCTATCACATTTTGAATGAAAGACGCAAAATCTGCTTTTGCAGTTTCATATTGCTTACGGTTTACATCAAACCATTCTTTGTTATTATTTCTTGCAAGTTGTTTTAAAAATTGCAGCGTTGATTTTTGAAGCATAATAAAAAATTTTTGGAAAACGGTCAGTCCTTTTTCAAAGCGTCAGGCTGGTACACCGTTGTTAAACTTCTGAAAATATCTTCCAAACTATTTCCTTCTGTTTGCAAAGAAACTATATCTAATTGTGCAGCAACAGCAAATTCCAACAGCTGCCGGCGCAATTCATTTGTATCGTTTGTAGATATTTTAAAACTATGATTATTTACATCTTCAACCTTTATCGCCGCAGGCAAAGCTTTTAAATTTTCTTTCTTTACATCAGTAGAAAAAATAACGGCAATGCGATTCGATTTTGTGTTCATCTTTAATTGTTCAACACTGCTGTCTGCAACAAGCTCGCCTTTATTAATAATGATTACACGATCGCAAATCGCTTGTACTTCCTGCAAAATATGTGTTGAAAAAAGTACCGTTTTATTTTTGCCCTGCTCTTTAATTACATTTCTTATTTCAACAATTTGGTTCGGATCAAGACCACTGGTTGGTTCATCCAAGATCAAAACTTCTGGTTCGTGCAGTAACGCGGCAGCCAATCCAACACGTTGTTTATAGCCTTTAGATAATTGGCCAACTTTCTTTTTTCTTTCAATAGTCAATCCCGTAAGCTCAACAATATTTTGAATTTTTACTTTTGAATTTTGAATTTGATGCACGCCTGCAATAAATTTCAAATACTCCTGCACATACATGTCATAATACAAAGGGTTCGATTCCGGTAAATAACCAATTCTTCGCTTAACATTCATTACATCTTTTTCTACATCGAGCTCACAAACTTTTATTTCGCCCGCATCGGGTTGCAAATAACCGGTGATCATTTTCATCGTTGTGCTTTTGCCTGCACCATTCGGACCAAGAAAACCAACGATCTCACCTTTGTTCAACGAAAAAGAAATATTGTTTACAGCTTTTTGTTCGCCGTATTGCTTTAAAAGATTTTGAACTTGTATTGACATGAATGAAGACTTAAACAAAGATAGAGTTTGCAGTTATGCATCCGTTCAACATTCAGTTAATAAAAACTTTTTATTGTTTGCATGTACAGATGTTTAATAAATTTACCGCACTTAATTATTTGCTATGTCATATCCTTTTCAAATTAAATCATTAGAAGATTACAAGCAGAAGTATAAAGAAAGTGTAGAAGCGCCTGAAAAATTTTGGGGCGATGTTGCCGACAATTTTTACTGGCGAAAAAAATGGAATAAAGTTTTAGAATGGAATTTTACCGAACCAAAAATTGAATGGTTCAAAGGTGCAAAGTTCAACATAACAGAAAATTGTATCGACAGGCATTTGAAAACACTTGGCGAAAAGCCAGCAATAATTTGGGAGCCGAATAACCCGGAAGAAAGAACGAGAATTGTTACCTACAATCGTTTGCATAAAAGAGTTTGCCAGGTTGCACAAATGCTAAAAAATAACGGTGTAAAAAAAGGTGATCGCGTTTGTATTTATATGGGCATGGTTCCGGAATTGGCTTATGCAGTATTGGGTTGTGCAAGAATTGGCGCCATTCATTCTGTGATCTTTGGCGGCTTCAGCGCGCAAAGCATTGCAGACAGGTTGGAAGATGCACAGGCTAAATATATCATCACTTGTGATGGTGCTTTTCGCGGCGAAAAAATTATTCCCTTAAAGGATGTAATTGATGATGCATTAATTGGAAATAAAACGGTAAAAAGAGTTATCGTTTTTACAAGAACACGCACACCTGTATCTATGATAAAAGGCAGAGATGTTTGGTGGGAAGATGAAATGCTTTATGCAGAAGAACAAGTTGAACAGAATGGCAAAGTATTTTTTGAAGCAGAAGAAATGGATGCAGAAGATCCGCTGTTTATTTTATATACTTCCGGTTCAACAGGCAAACCCAAAGGTGTTGTACATGCATGTGCAGGTTATATGATTTACACTGCTTACACTTTTGTAAATGTGTTTCAGTACAAGCCTGGACAAATACATTTTTGTACGGCTGATATTGGATGGATTACAGGTCATAGTTATATTGTGTACGGTCCGCTTGCTGCAGGTGCAACGTCATTAATGTTTGAAGGCATTCCTACCTGGCCAGATGCAGGAAGATTCTGGGATATTGTTGATAAATACAAAGTGAATATTCTTTACACTGCACCTACTGCCATCAGAAGTTTAATGGGTTTTGGTGATGCACCTTTAAAAGGAAAAGATCTTTCATCATTAGAAGTTCTTGGAACGGTGGGCGAACCCATTAACGAAGAAGCCTGGCATTGGTATGATGAAAATATCGGTAAGAAAAAATGCCCGATCGTTGATACATGGTGGCAAACAGAAACGGGTGGCGTTTTAATTTCCAATCTCGCCGGTATTACTCCATCAAAACCTTCGTGGGCTACACTGCCTTTGCCCGGCGTGCAACCATTGCTGGTTGATGAAAACGGAAATGAAGTAACAGAAAAAGATGAGCAGGGTTTATTAAAGGGAAATCTTTGCATAAAAGCGCCGTGGCCTTCAACCATTCGTACAACTTACGGCGATCATGAGCGTTGCAGAAAAAATTATTTTGCTACTTATCCTAATTTATATTTTACTGGTGATGGTGCATTAAAAGATGAGCAGGGTAATTATCGTATAACAGGTCGCGTAGATGATGTATTAAATGTTAGCGGGCATAGAATAGGAACGGCGGAAGTTGAGAATGCAATCAACATGCATTCGGGTGTGGTTGAAAGTGCAGTGGTTGGTTACCCGCATGAAATAAAAGGGCAAGGCATTTATGCTTATGTAATTTATAACGGTCATCATGGAAATGCAGAATCAACCAGAAAAGATATTGCGCAAACCGTAAGCAGAATTATAGGACCAATTGCAAAGCCGGATAAAATTCAGTTTGTAAAAGGATTGCCCAAAACACGCAGCGGAAAAATTATGCGCAGAATTTTAAGAAAGATCGCCGAAGGCGAAACACAAAATTTAGGTGATACAACTACGCTGCTCGATCCTGCAGTTGTTGTTGAAATAAAAAATGGCAAAGTTTAATTAAGCAACAACTTTGTTTTTCATTGCCCATTTTTCAATAATAGCAGCAAGATGATTTATATCGATCGGCTTACTTAAATAATCGTCCATACCGGCCTGCAAACACTTTTCTTTATCGCCATACATTGTGCTTGCCGTAAGCGCAATAATTATTGGCTGAGTTTCCAAACAAAGACGAATCATTTTTGTAGCCTCGAAGCCATCCATTTCTGGCATAAGTCCATCCATCAATATAAGATCGTATTGTTTTTCGCTTACAATTTCCAAAGCTTCTTTTCCGCTTGAAACAATATCAGGTTTATAGCCTAACTTATTCAGCATTTTAACGGCAAGATGTTGGTTGATCTGGTCATCTTCAGCCACTAAAATTTTTATTGGAAACTCTTTAGCAAATTCCGGTGTAACAGGATGCTTTGGCTTGTTTGGTCTTGTGTGGTCGTTCATAATAATATTGTTTAGTAAAACAGGGTTCTTTCCGTTATTTCCATCAAATATTTCTTTTGTGTTTTGCAGCAGCTTCTCAGCCGATTTTATTACAGCGTTTGTGTTTTTGATTTGTTCTGCATTCAACTCGGAATCTGTTAATAGATTAGCCATTCCAAGTATGCCGTTTACAGAATTATTTATTTCCCGGTTTATTTTAGAAATTAAATTTTTATTTTTTTGTTTTTCAACAGTTAGTTCATCAAATAATTCTTTTGCAGAATTTGAAGCGTTCTTAAGCAACTCTTTTAATTCTTCATTCTTGCTTTGTAATTCGAGAATCCTGCTGTTTTGTTTTCGTACATAACGCCACATAAGTATTGATGTAAGTACGAGAACCACTAACGGAAAGATTAACCCGAGCAAAATATCCGGCGAAAGTTCTAATAGTTTTGAAATAATATTTATATAAAAAGGTTTTAGCATTATTTATAATTTAACCAGCCTGTTGTACCGCAAACATTACAGATTCTTTTTTCTCAGTCTCCCTGGCTGTATTAATTATCATCACCTCTGCGGTAGAGAGTTTATCTAATATTGAAATATCTTTTAAATGCGGATTCCAATCGAAAATCAGTTTATCAATCGGCTTCCATAAAATCACCCAGCTAAAAATATCTGCGCTGGTTAGTATTATTGTTTCAAATTGATTGTTGGAATTTAAAATCAATGGAAATACGCCATGGCAAAGAGCAATAACAAGAAGGCTCATTCCAAGCAGTATAAAACTTCTTTTTTTAAACCTTCTGAATTCACCTTCACGTAAAGCTTTTTTCTCTGTAAAGTGTCTTTTAATTGCATACATCAGCGGCTGTGTGTACTGGCGCTCGATCTCGTTTGAACATTTTAATTTGTAAAAGATGATCGAATATCTTTTTGCGTGTGCAACGCTGTTCATTATGTATTGTTCAAACTGGTGACTTAGCTGCCTTTTATAAAGTGGTGCAGGATCATGTGCATTAAAATAGGTACTGATCGTTGGCACATCAACCGAAATAAAAATATTTATTTTCTTTGGCAGGCTATTGTCCATACAGTTTAAGTTTAGGAAATGATTTATAAACCGGCTGCTTTAAAACTGCATCAGGTGAAAAAGGATAACTATAAGTTTCAACCCTTAAAAAAGATAAAGCGTACGAACATAAAGAGGTTAATGTAGCAACTGCTTTCATGTACTGATTTTTCTGAATACTGGATAAGCGAAAGTAACTACATATCTCAAATTAATGATTGCAGCTATTTAAGTATTATCTTTTGAGGATATAAAAAAATCGCATTTAATAAAAGATTACTTAAACTAAATTTCATGCAAATAGTCCATTAAAAAATTTATCGTTCATGCCTGCAACGCAGCAGCAAAAAAATCAACACTTACTCTGGCGAGCCGGTTTCGGTATTAATACCGAAACCATTAAAAATATTGATGTACCCGATCACAACATACTTTACACTGCATTAGAAAACGCTTCACTTTCTCAACCAAATTATATTGACGTTGCTGATAACACGATAAAAGGTTTGGTAATGGGTTTTCAACAAGCTGCTGATATGCAGCAAATGGAAAAGCCGGAAAGTAAAACTGATAAAAAAGAATTTAGAAAAGAGAGTGCGAAAAATATTCAAACATTAAATACAACATGGCTGAATGAGATGGCGACAGGAGATGCGCAGCTACGGGAAAAATTGTCGCTCTTCTGGCATGGACATTTTGCTTGCCGCAACCTGAATATTTTTTATCAGCAACTCTTATTGCAGGAAATAAGAAATAATGCACTAACAAATTTTGGTGATTTATTAAAAGGCGTAAGCAAGTCTGCTGCAATGCTTAATTTTTTAAACAATCAGCAAAACCGCAAACAACATCCCAACGAAAATTTTGCACGTGAAGTAATGGAGTTGTTTACTATGGGCAGAGGAAATTATACTGAAGAAGATGTAAAAGAAGGTGCGAGAGCTTTTACAGGATGGAGTTCAACATTTAATGGCGATTTTGTTTTTCGTCGTTTTTTTCATGATGTGGATGAAAAAATATTTTTGGGCAAACGAGGCAATTTTAGTGGCGATGATATTCTGAATATAATTTTAGATCAACCGCAAACGGCAACTTTTATCACGCAAAAGATTTATAAATATTTCGTGAATGATGTTGTTGATATGGAGGTTGTAAATAGTCTTGCAAAAACATTTTATCAAAGCAACTATGATATTAAAACTTTGATGCAAAATATTTTTACGAGTAATTGGTTTTACGATGAAAAAAATATTGGCTGCCACATTAAATCTCCGGTAGAATTAATTGCGGGCATAAGAAGATTGCTGCCTTTACAATTTGAAGATGACAGAGTGCAATTGTTGTTACAAAAAGCTTTAGGGCAAATTTTATTTTACCCGCCAAATGTTGCAGGCTGGCAAGGTGGCGAGGCATGGATTGATAGTTCAACGCTTATGCTTCGTTTGCGCATTCCTCAACTTATAAAAGACAACGAAACTGTGTATGTAGTTCCAAAGCAAGATGATGATGTGCAAATGGGAATGCAGGAAAAAAATGAATTCAACTTAAAAAAAGATTTGCCGAATGGTGGTTTTAAAATTACTGCTTCTGTAAACTGGAATGCTTATACAAAACAATTCGATCGTATAAATGAAAATAGTTTATATGATGCAATCGAAGCAGTGGTTTTGCAAACAAACAAAAGCAGTGTAAATAAAAGTGTTATTGTGTCTGCTATAACATCGAACAGCAGAGAAGATTATATTAAAAATGTAACTATTGCTTTAATGAGTACTCCTGAGTACCAGTTGTGCTAAATGAATTTGCTATGTTAATCAAACGCAGAAAATTTATTCAAATGGGTTCGCTGGCAACAGCAACTTTAATGATGCCCAAATTTTTAAAAGCATTTGAACGAAATGGCGTTGCAATGGTACCGCCCGGCAATAAAGTAATTGTTGTATTGCAAATGAGTGGTGGCAATGATGGATTGAATACAGTGATTCCAATTTCAAATGATATTTATCACAGGTCTCGACCCGGTCTTGGCATTGCAAAAGATAAAGCATTAATGCTAACTGATGATGCAGCATTGCATCCTGAATTAACTGCATTTAAAACTTTGTATGATGATGGAAGCCTTGGCATTTTAAACAGTGTTGGTTATCCTGACCCGGATAGAAGTCATTTTCGCAGCATGGATATTTGGCAAACCGGAAGCGCAAGTACCGAATTTATTACAACAGGATGGATTGGTCGTTATCTCGATGCACAATGTGCCGATTGCACAAAGCCAACACAAGCTTTGGAGATTGATGATATTTTAAGCCTCGCATTAAAAGGTTCAAGAGAAAAAGGAATTGCATTCAAAGATCCGCGCAGATTGTATAATACGAGTAATGAAAATTATTTTAAACAATTGGCCGCACAACATCATGCTGAAGAGCATGAAAAGCCTGTTGATTATTTATATAAAACGATGGCAGAAACTTTAAGCAGTGCAGATTATATTTTTGAACAAAGTAACCTCCGTCCAAGTTCCGCAAGTTATCCGCAAACAGAACTTGGAAATAATTTAAAAACAATTGCATCGCTTATTCTTTCTGATATCAATACAAAAATTTATTATGTAAGCATTGGCAGTTTTGATACGCATGTATTTCAGCAAAACACGCAACAACGCTTATTCAAACAAATGAATGATGCAGTAAATGCTTTTGTAACTGATCTGAAAAATAATAACCGTTTTGATGATGTGCTGCTGTTTACATTCAGTGAATTTGGAAGACGTGTTGAACAAAATGCAAGTGGTGGCACAGATCACGGTACCGCTAACTCAATGTTCCTGATTAGTGGAGGCTTAAAACAAAAAGGTTTAATAAATGCTTTGCCCGATTTATCTGATTTAGATGAAGGTGACTTAAAATATCAAATTGATTTTAAAC
>JBEHXR010000013.1:0-26435 GCA_048498595.1 Bacteroidota bacterium | reverse complement strand
TTGCTTGTTTCAGATGAAACACCTTTGGCTTGTTTGTTTTCAACTTTTATTTCTATAGCATTTGTGTTGAAATGAAATTGTACACCGAGCTCAAGTGCCAGTTTATACATCGCATCAACAATGCTATACATTCCGCCTTGCGGAAACCATGTACCGCCTTTAATATCAGCGTAATTCATCAAACTATACAATGCAGGAATTTTATCGGCCATTGCACCTAAAAACAAAACCGGAAACTCCAACAGTTGCTGCAATCTTTCATTCTTAAAAAATTTGCGAACATGATTTTTTACTGAAGTGAAAACATCAAGCTTAAAAATTCCATTTAATAAATCAGCATCTAAAAATTCAGTAACAGACAAACCGGGTTTAAAAACAAGTTGCTGCATTCCAACTTTGTATTTGTATGCCGCTTCATTTATAAATTTATCTAATTTATTACCTGCTCCCGGTTCTAATTTTTCAAACAAATCTTTTAATTCATTGTAATCTGCAGGAATATTTGTGTAATCATCTTTCCAATAAATTCTGTAAGAAGGATCGAGGCGAGTTAAGGTGTAATAATCAGAAACGGTTTTATTAAACTGTTTAAAAAATCTTTCAAAAATATCTGGCATCCAATACCAGCTTGGTCCCATATCAAATGTAAATCCATCAGCTTTTAATTGCCTTGCTCTGCCACCGGGCTGTTCATTTTTTTCAATTACAATAACGTGCCAGCCTGCTTTTGCCATAAAGCACGCAGCGGAAAGACCGGCAAAGCCGCTTCCGATGATGACAACCTTTTTCTCTTTCATTTAAATTAATAATGATCTATCTGCGCTTTTAAAAGTTTACGCGCAAAATGAATACGGCTTTTAACTGTGCCTAACGGCTCATGTAACATGGCAGCAATTTCATCATATTTAAAACCATCATAGTGCAGCATGAATGGTGTTTTAAAAATTTCAGGAAGATTGTTTATTACTTTATTAATCTCCTGCATATTTAAAGCAGCAATGGCATCGTTTGCTGTAACTGCTTTTGATGAATTAATAAAAAATTCATTTGCTGTTCTGTCAAGAATGGTATTTTGTTTTGCCTTTTTGCGATAATCATTTATAAAAATGTTTCGCATAATGGTGTAAAGCCAGGCTTTAAGATTTGTGCCGATGTTGTATTTGTCTTTGTTAGCAAGCGCTCTGAACAAAGTTTCCTGGAAAAGATCTTTTGCCTGTTCTGAATCACGTGTAAGCGTAATGGCAAACGGCTTTAAAAACTCTGCATTAAGCAAAAGCATTTTATTAAAATCTAAAGCTGGCATGTGAAATTATTTACGATAAATTTATTTTGAAAGTTTGGACTAAAGAATCTTTCAGCAAAATATTATCCAATTTTTTATTGCGTTACTTTTTCCAAACGGATGCCTGCATTTAAAACATTCTGCAGCGGGTCTTCGCGCATAATTTGTGTGATGGAAAACTTATAAGTTCCGGCAGGTAAACGAACAGGTTGCCTGTTAATAAGAAGACGCTGTTCAATAATATCATCCATTGAAGTGCCCAGCCAACCGTTTCCGTTTGCGAGCGTAATTGGAATTTTTTCTGTTCGTGCCGTATCTTTTGGAAAAGTGCTGGTAAGATTAATCCAGATATTATTGAAATGATAAGATTCTGTGTGGCGAAATACAAAATAAATATTGTAGTAAGCCGAAGAATCTTTTACATCAGCCATAAAATTTAAACGAAGATTACTTTTCCATTCGTGCTTTGGCAACGCAATCGTTTGTTCGTAAACATCAATTGTGTTGCAGGATTGCAACGAACTAAACAAGGCTAAAAAAATGATACTGCATTTTATTAAACGCATACTTACAGCACGTTTAAAATTTGTTCTTTGGCTTTTTCTAATTCATCCTTCATTAATACAACACATTTTTGAATATCTGAATTGTATGCTTTAGAACCCGTGGTATTAATTTCTCTTCCAATTTCCTGCAAAATAAAAGAAAGCTTTTTGCCCTTGCTGATCGTATTTTCTTTCAGCACATCTTTAAAATATTCGCAATGATTTTTTAAACGCACCTGCTCTTCGCTGATGTCAATTTTCTCAATATAAAAAATCAGCTCTTGCTCTAAACGATTGGGATCATAATTTTCTTTGCCCACATTATCTTCTAAAACTTTTTGCAAACCTTCTTTTATTTTAATTCTGCGCTGTGGTTCCAGCGTTGCAACTGCAGCTTGTTGTAATTCGATGTTTGCAATTCTTGCATACAGATCATCTTCCATGCTCTTGCCTTCATCGCGGCGATGTTTATTTAAACTATCAATTGCAGCCTGCAAAACATCTTTAAACAAATTCCATTCATCTTCATTAATAATTTCTGTTGATGGCGCAATTACATCGGGCAGCTTAAGTAAGGTATTCAAAATATTTTCCTGCGATAATCCAAGCTCTGCAGCCAATGCACGCATCGGTTCGTAATATGATTTTGCAAGTTCTGTATTTATTGTTGCACCTTTTTCTGCGCCATTTTGTTTTAATGTGATGATGCATTCAATACTGCCACGCAGCAATCCTTCATTAATCATGTTTCTTATATCGAATTCGTAGGGTTTAAGTAAAGAAGGCATTGCAAGCCGAATGTCGTATTGCTTGCCGTTTAATGAGCGCAACTCCGCCATAAAAACTTTTTCACCAATAGTTTTTTCCGCGCGTCCATAACCTGTCATTGAATAGAGCATAAGATTGTATGTCTTACAAAGAAAAGTAATTAAAACTATTAAACAATACAGTAAAGGGCAGATGTAAATTATGTAGTTTGATGCGCAAAGTCTTTTTCAAAACTTCCTTTTATTCTTTCTATTGGCGGGTTATAATAACCAAATTTTAATTGCGGAAATTCATCACGCAATAATTGCATTACTTGTTTGATGCCGAGCATTTCGTTGGTTTCTGTAACACCAATTTTTCCTAAATACCAATCCGGATCAATATTAAAATTGCGCCATTGAATCATACATAAATCTGTTTCTATAATCAGCTTGCGCAATGCTTCATATTCTTCAACGGTATCCGTCATTCCGGGAAAAACAAAATAGTTGATGCTCGTCCAGCCATTATAACTGCGAACCGTTTTTAATGTTTCGATCAAATCTTCAAACGCATAATTATTCGGTCTGTAGTAGGCAGTATAAATATTTTTTTGTGCACTGTTCATGCTCACACGAATGCTGTTCAAACCAACTTTACACAAAGCTTTTACAGCATTGGGTTTAGAACCATTTGTATTTATATTGATGCTGCCGCGATTGGTGTGCTTTCTTATTTCAATTATTGCATCACGAATGGTTTCCCACATTAATAGTGGTTCGCCTTCGCAACCTTGTCCAAAACTAATGATAGGATATGCTGCATGCAATAAATGCGGAACGGTAAACTCTGCAATCTCTTCTGCAGTTGGTTTAAAAGTTAAACGGTCTTGTGTTGAAACAATCGTTTCTTCTTCGGGCTGAAAAGAAATGCAACCAATACAATTTGCATTACATGCAGGAGAAGTTGGAACCGGGCATTCCCATCTGCCCAACGATAAATTTCTTGCTGCGGGACAATGATAGGTTAAGCAACAATTCTGCATTAAATGTTTAACCAAACGGTTGTGCGAATAATGTTGCAATAAATAATCAGCGCCGCTTTGAATTTCTTTTTCGTTGTAACCTGCACATTCCTGTCGAATATCATTTTCAATGCGCACAGCAGGCACATAAAATTTATTATTGAGCCAACCAGCCGCCGTATAACAAAACAGAGGAAGTGTAGGTGCGTCAGGCAAACTTTCATAAGCAGCTAAATACAAGCCTGTATGTGCCGGCGGAATAAATGCTGCAACTGCCCAGCCTTTTTCGCACAAACGCATGTTGCCTGTTTTAACATCAATACCAATTCCTCTTCGTCCCGGCAATTCGTATAAATTGCCTCCATCAGGCAATTCTATCCAATCTTCTGTTGAAACCGGAAAAGCATCCCAACCTGCACGACCAACAGCATATAGCGTTTTATCTTCATAAATATTTCCTTTACCATCGGAATAAAGCAAGTATGGAGATTGTTGTAACATTTGTTTATTGTTCATAGCTGATAGTTCATGGTTCATAGAAAATTATGAACTATTTGCTCTTTACAAAATTCATTGAACTCTTTTTCTGTTTCCGGCGAAACATCAGATTCTGTTTCCTTCTGCAAAATTTTATTGTTGATGAAATCAAGTGTAAGAATGTTATCCTTCAATATAACATTCTTTAATTGCTCCCAGGCATAACTTTTAAATGGAAATGTGTTGAAAGTAACTGCCTCTTTGCTAAAACCAATTTCCTGCGGAAATTTTATTTGTCTTTCAAGCAGCGCTGCAATAATGTAAAAAATTCCGATTGCCGGAACGTGCAAAGGATATAACAACCACAAAAAAGCAGCAGCAAATAAACTCCACTTAAAAGTAAGTATGTACGTTTCCTGTTTTATTCTGATTAAAGAAATAATAAGACTAACTATAATAAATGTGGCCAAAAAAATATTAACCCAATTAAAGGTTTCAAATTGCACATGCAACATGGCTACTACAAATGCAGTAACTGCCATTACACACAATAACACACTTATAAGATTATATAGTTTATAATCCTGGTGTTTTAGTGTTACAACAAAATCATATTCTTTTTTGTCTCTCATTAATTATTGCTTTTCACTAAGAGGTTGCACATTTTCCAAAGCAACCTTGCTGCAACCAATGCATCGTAGTTATTATCGCCAACGCCTACTTCAACAATATCGAAGCCTATTAATTTTTTGCCGCTCTCTACTATTTTTTTAAGGAGATAAAGTATCTGATCTGTTTGAAATCCGCCGGGTACAGGCGTGCCTGTATGCGGGCATAATTTAGGATCGAGCCCATCTATATCGAAACTAAAATAAATGTATTCAGGTAAATGACCTATCATTTCATCTACGATATGTACCCAATGATCACCCGCAAACAAGCGTTCTTTAATTTGTTGATCGAGGTATGTGATTACTTTAAAATTACTGTTGCAGACATAATTCCATTCTTCCTGGCAAAAATCTCTTATGCCTGCCTGTACTAAACGTTCAATCGCGGGAATTTCTGTCAGTGCATTGTACATTATGCTTGCATGCGAATAATTGAAATTTTCATAAGCCTTTCGTAAATCGCAATGTGCATCAATCTGCAAAATGCCAAAGCTCTTATACTTTTCGGCAAGCGCTTTAAAATAACCAAACGAAATGCTGTGATCGCCGCCAATCAATCCAACCAATTTATTTCTCAGCAACAGATCTTTTGTTTGTTCGTACACCCAATTATTCAACAATACACTTCCTTCATTAATTTCCTTCAAGCTTTTCAGCATGAACTTATTGTTTTGAATATCCTGCCCATGCGCAATAAAATCAATATATAACTCTGCTTCTTTACGCAGGTAATCGCTTTTCATGAGGATCTTTCTATCAATATCCTTCATAAAAAAGCCTTTCTTCCAGCCCTCGGGAATATCGGGATCAAACAGATCTATTTCTGTGCTTGCTTTAAAAATATGTTCAATGGCGCGAGCAGTGCCACCGTTGCAGCTAACTGTAACTTCCCATGGTACGGGTAAAAGAATAACCTGGGCATCTTCTTCTGAAAAAGGTAAGCCGAATATGTTGTTATTCCTGTTGGCTACGGCATTAATGTCAAAATTTGAAAGATCAACCATACAACTTCTTAGAAAAGCTGCAAGATACTTTGTAATTTTTATTACAATTTACTATCACCTTTCGGCAAATGTATTCTTAACAAAATCCTTTTTTAATCTAAAACTTATTCAATGCTGTTTTAAGTTAATTTTGCAGTGAAATTTTTTACATGAAGAAAACGCATATTGTGGCTTTAGTGTTGATTGCTGCGGCAATTGCAACGCTCATTAGTTTTATGGGAAATGTTACTACATATGAAACTATTGCTTCAGCAAAAGAGAAACCCGGAAAATTTGTAAATCTTATTGCTAAGATTGATAAGAGTGCGCCCATGAATTATGACCCCGTAAAAAATCCAAATTATCTTACGTTTACTGCAATTGATACATTAGGAAATTCTATACAAGTGGTTTATCATAATTCAAAACCAACGGACATGGAAAAAAGTGAACGGCTTGTGTTGAAAGGAAAAGTGGAAGACGGGAAATTTGAATGCAAAGATATTTTACTTAAGTGCCCTTCTAAATATAAAGACGATGCAAATGCAAACGCAAAAAATGTAAGCGCATCGGTACAATAACTAATGATGAAGTATAATGGTGAACATCTTTTCTGGGGAGAGCTAGGTCATTTATTTGCGGTGCTTTCTTTTGTTGCTTCATTGATTGCCACCATTGCTTTTTTTAAGGCTTCACAAAATAATTTACAAGACGATTATCGCACGTGGATAAGATTTGCACGCAGCGCATTTTTAGTTGAAACAGTTTGTGTGTTCGGTGTTTTTCTCACACTCTATTATATTATCTCCAATCATTATCATGAATATTATTATGCGTGGAATCACTCATCACGCAGCTTAGAAAAAAAATATTTATTCGCCAGTTTTTGGGAAGGGCAGGAAGGAAGTTTTATGCTCTGGAATATTTGGCATTGTGTGCTGGGTTGGATTTTAATCTGGCGCAGTAAAAAATGGGAAGCGCCGGTAATGGGTGTTTTAAGTTTCGCCCAGGTTTGTATTTCAACCATGTTGCTTGGTATTTATTTTTTTGGTGTGAAGGTGGGCAGCAATCCTTTTGCTTTGCTGCGAAATGAATTAAACGCACCAATCTTATTTCAGAATCCTGATTATTTACAGTTTCCCAAAATTTTTGAAGGCAATGATTTAAATACATTATTGCAGAACTATTGGATGGTTATACATCCGCCGGTTTTATTTTTGGGATTTGCATCAACCATTGTTCCGTTTGCTTATTGCATTGCCGGATTAATAAAGAATGATCATTCATGGGCAAAAGTTGCTATTCCATGGGCAGCTTTTTCAGGCGCAGTTTTAGGTACAGGTATAATGATGGGCGCTGCATGGGCTTATGAAAGTTTAAGCTTTGGTGGTTATTGGGCCTGGGATCCTGTAGAGAATGCCTCGCTAGTTCCATGGATAATGATGATTGCAGGCTTGCATACAAATCTTGTTTATAAAAGCAGTGGTTACTCATTAAAAAGCACATACATATTTTATATACTTTCTTTTTCGTTGGTTTTATATTCCACCTTTTTAACACGCAGCGGAATATTGGGCGATACATCGGTGCATGCATTTACCGGCGCAGATATGACAACACAGCTTGTTTTATTTGTACTGATATTTTTTGTGCCTGCGATGATCTTATATTTTTATCGCAGCAAAAAAATTCCTTCCATAAAAAAAGAGGAAAGTACTTACAGCCGCGAGTTCTGGATGTTTATTGGCGCACTCGTTTTATGTTTATCATCTATCATCATTACTGCAAAAACATCTATTCCTGTTTACAATAAAATTTTTGGAACAAACATAGCTGAACCGGAAGACAGACTTTTTTCTTATAATCAAATCCAGGTCTTTATTGCAATTATCATTGGTGTGCTAACTGCTATCACACAATATTTAAAATATAAGAACACCGATAAAAAGGTTTTTTATAAAAAGATTTTAACACCAACAATCATTGCACTTATTATAAGCTTAAGCATCAGTTTAATAGGAAATATTAATTATGATGCAAAAGGCGCAGGCTTTATGATTGCGATTCATGTAGCAATGTTTGCCGCAGTATATGGCGTTGTTGCAAACTTTTCTTACATCTGGATTGGATTAAAAGGAAAAATGAAATCTGCAGGTGCATCTATTGCGCATGTTGGTTTTGGCTTGGCGTTGGTTGGTATTCTAATATCATCGAGCAGAAAACAAGTGTTAAGTGAAAACACAACCGGCTTTTCTTTACTGGAAAAATCAAAAGATTTTGATCCCGCAGAAAACATAACATTGTTTAAAGGTATTAAAACAGACATGGGTAAGTATGATGTTACCTATGCACGAGACACGCTGAATAATTCAAACCATAAAAAATATTTTGAGCTGCAGTTTGTAAGTAAAGACGGAAAAGAAAAATTTAATGTGTATCCCGATGTTTTAAAAAACAACAAAGGCAACGAAGGCTTTTCTCCCAATCCTGATAAAAAACATTACTGGAACCGCGACATATTTGTTTACGTTTCCGCTATGCAAAATGGTGAAGAGGATGATACGAGTCAATATAAACCTGTTGCAATGAAAGCGGGCGATTCAACCTTCTATTCTAATGGAATTATTATTTTAAATAATGTGGTGAAGAACTCTGATTCATTACAAAAAAAATTGTTGCCCGGTGAAGTTGGAATTGGAATGAACATAACGGTGATTGCAAAGGATGGAATGCAATACAGGGTAATGCCTGCCGTTGCCTTAAAAGAAAATACTTTACGAAGTGTTCCTGATACTGTGATTGCGCAAGGCTTAATTATTCGCTTTAATAAATTGGCAGATGCTGATGGTAATAAAATTGAATTAGGAATTAAAGAAGATAAAAGCGTTCAGGATATTATTACATTAAAAGTTTATCTGTTTCCTTTTATTAATTTGTTGTGGATAGGAATTATAATTATGGTAATTGGATTTATAATAAGTATCGTACAACGTGTGCGCCTCGCTTTTAAAACTGCTGCTTAAAAATAACTTTTTTTAAAGGTTACTTCTTTTTTACAAAACGTATATATTACCGCAATCCATTTATATTTATGTAGCATTTTATGCAATTGCAAAAGCCAATATTATTTTCTTCCCGTTTTCTCATATCCTCAATATGTATAGGTTTTGTATTGCATACTTCGGCACAAAATAAACCGCCGCTCGTTGGCAAAGATCATCTTGGAATAAATGATACAGTTATTGTTGAAGCTTGCCCTGAACCAAATGGTGATACTATTCCCTGTTCCTGGCTTGAAGATGCTTTCGTATATGGGAAGTTGACTGCTGCAGGAAGAAGACGTTATGCTGAATGGACGCGTTTGCGCAATGCGGTTTATGTAACATATCCATATGCAATCAGAGCTTCGCAGGTAATGAATGCGATCAATGCGCAATTGGCAAATGTTTCAGATAAAAGAAAGCGCAAGGAAATTATCCAGGCAAATGAAAAACAATTAAAGAGCCAGTTTGCAGATAAGCTAACGCAGCTTTCTGTTTACCAGGGAAAAGTTTTAATGAAATTAATCAATCGTCAAACCGGCAATAATTGTTATGAGATTATTGAAGATTATAAAGGAAGATTTGACGCGGGTTTCTGGCAAACCGTTGCGGTAATCTTTGGTTCTAATCTTCGTCAGCCTTACGATCCTAATGGCGACGATCATGATATGGAATCAATTGTTGAAGATGTGGAAAGAATGTATGGCGTAAGACATAGTTGACATTACTCGTGTCTGATTTTTTCATTTCTGATTTGCTTTCATTTTTAATTCGATTAACTTTCTCAATTCTAATTACTCATTTCTTATTTCATTTATTTTTGGCAGTATGAAAGTTGATATTCTCGCATTCGGCGTGCATCCCGATGATGTTGAATTAGGTTGTTCAGGAACATTGATTGCATCAATTGCGCAAGGAAAAAAAGTTGCTGTTGTTGACTTAACAAGAGGCGAATTAGGAACGCGTGGTTCTGCTGAAACAAGAGATGCAGAAGCTGCAGATGCAGCAAAAATAATTGGTGTGCAAGCAAGAGAAAATTTGAAAATGGCCGATGGTTTTTTTCAGAATGATGAAGAACACCAGCGAAAAGTAATTACAGTTATAAGAAAATATCAGCCTGAAATTGTTTTATGCAATGCACCTGAAGACCGTCATCCGGATCATGGCAGAAGCGCTAAACTTGTTTCCGACGCTGCTTTTTTTTCAGGCTTGAGAAAGATAGAAACGGTATATCAAAACAATAAGCAGGAACACTGGAGACCGCATTATGTTTTTCATTATATACAGGATCGTTATTTAAAACCTGATTTTTTATTTGATGTTTCCGATCACTTTGAACAAAAAATTAAAGCGATACTTTGTTACAGCACGCAGTTCAATTCAACGGATAACAGCGAACCGCAAACATATATTTCAACACCTGACTTTTTAGATGTAATTAAAGCAAGAGCACTGATGTTCGGCAAACGCATCGGCGTAAAATATGCCGAAGGTTATTTAACCACAAAAATGATTGGTGTAAAAAACTTTGATGCGTTTATACAAAATGTAACATGATTGTTACATTGCTGCCAGCTGAACCTTCTGCGTAAGCTCTGCAACATTTTCTCTGAACACGCTATCGGTATCCATTAAATCTTTCACAGTTTGACAACTGTGAATTACGGTTGTATGATCTCTTCCGCCGAAATGCTCACCAATTGTTTTCAAAGAATTTTTAGTGAATGCTTTTGCGAGATACATCGTGATTTGCCTCGCCTGAACAATTTCGCGCTTGCGTGTTTTGTGTAGTAATCTATCGTAAGGCACGTCAAAAAATTCGCATACTAATTTTTGAATGGTATCAATTGTAATTTCTTTACTGCTTGTGCGAATAAAATTGCGCAAAACTTTTTTGGCTAGTTCAAGATCAATTTCTCTTTTGTTGAGAGAAGATTGTGCAAGCAAAGAAATCATTGCGCCTTCCAGTTCGCGAACGTTTGTGCTTATGTTATACGCAACATATTTCACAACATCTTTCGGCATTTCCAAACCATCATTCTTCATTTTGCGTTCAAGAATTTCAATGCGTGTTTCGTAATCAGGCGCCTGCAAATCTGCACTTAAACCCCAGCGGAAACGGCTTAATAAACGTTCCTGCATTCCATCTAAATCTTTTGGCGATTTATCTGATGTTAGTACAAGTTGTTTTCCGCTTTGATGTAAATGATTAAAGATGGCGAATAATGCGTCTTGTGATTTTTCTGCTTTCGCAAAAAATTGTACATCGTCAATTATTAAAACATCAATCAATTGATAAAAATGAATGAAGTCATTAATAGCACCATTGCGGCTATGATCCTGGAATTGATTAATAAATTTTTCGCTGCTTACATACAACACAATTTTATGGGGATGTAATTTTTTTACTTCATTACCAATCGCTTGGCCTAAATGTGTTTTGCCCAAGCCCACACCACCATACACCACCAACGGATTGAACGAACTTGCTCCTGGTTTTTCCGCAACGGTTTTGCCTGCACGGCGCGCCACACGGTTACAATCGCCTTCAATAAATGAATCAAAAACATACGCCGCATTTAATTGCGGGTCTATCTGCATTTTCTTTAATCCCGGAATAACAAAAGGATTTTTTACTTCATCATTAATTACAAGCGGGAAACTCATTTCATTGTTATTATAAAATTTAATATTGCCTGCGGGAACATCCACGGTTCCGTTTTTGCCTTTGCTTCCGCTATCCACCATTATGCGATATTCAAGTCTTGCAGTTTTTCCTAACTCACGTTTCAAAGTTTTTGCAAGCAGCGTTACATAATGCTCTTCAAGAAATTCATAAAAGAATTGACTTGGCACCTGGATAAGCAGAACGTTCCCATTTAATTCAACGGGTTTTATCGGCTCGAACCATGTTTTAAAATGTTGCCACTCTACAATGTCCTTAATAATTTTTAAGCAGTTGTCCCATACTTTATCGGCGGTTTTTAACATAGCAAATAGTCAGACGTTATTAAGTTAGTAGATTCTTTTTCTTGGAAAAAAATTCCAAAAAATTCTTCATTTTTCAGATGAATTATTTTTTGGAGTGCGACGACGAATATCATCACTTTATGTTGAAAAAAAAATTTTTTTAAGCGATGTTTTTTTCAACTGCTTACAGGTAAAAAAAAGTTTTGCACTGCAAATATTTATAAATGAATAACATCAGTTCAAACTCAATTTTACGAAGGAGAAAAAAATTTTTTTCTTTTGTTTTATTCCGAATTTTTAAGTAGCAACTCAGAAAAAACAGATATCAAAACTGATTCAATTTCTGAAACGCTTTGCTAGTATATGTTTGAGGGAAAATGTTACTAAAAATTTCTGGTTGGTAAACAAAAATTTATTACAAGCCAGCCAACTCCAAACTTTTCTTTTTCAACTTTCTTATTTCAACATATTAGATATTTGGTTTGGATGATACGCTAAAATGATTTGTTGTTTTTTATTTTTAAATACTTTTACAATGCTTATGAGAAGAATTTTTTTAACCCAACTGCAGCTGGTGTTTATTTTTCTTATTCCTTTTAAAATTTATTGCCAGGACAAAAAAGACACAATTTATTTTGATGAAGATTGGTCTATTTGTGAAAAGCCTGTTGCGGAGTATTATCGTGTGTGCACTTTAGATAGAGGCTATTTTTTATATAGGGGCGACGTAGAAGATCATTTTATAAACGGTAATATTAAAATGAAAGGCTCTTATTCAATTGATGGAACCAAGAATGGTGAATTTCTCTTTTATAACAAAAATGGTTTTTTAATAAAGAAAGGTAATTTCTTAAATAATGAGATGGTTGGCGATTGGTATTTTTATAACTCAATCGGGGTTTTAAAATTTGAATTTTTCTGTAGAACTTCTACGGATTTTATACCTACTTTAATTATTGACAACAATAATGATACTTTATTAAAAAATGGAAATGGAAGTTTTGTTCTAAGTCTAAAGGAGGAGCCTTTTGTAATTCCACTTAATGTAGCTGTTACGCTTGAAGGTTCCGTTAACAATAATGTTAAAAACGGGGAGTATAAATATTATGATTCTACGCCGGAGAGAAATTTAATTTATGAAGAAAAATATGAGGATGGAAGATTTATAAAAGCACGATGGCAAGTTTATCCATTTCGTTCAGACTGGTCGAAGCAGGCTTCTGCCATGTTCGCTTTAAATGATATAGATTTGGTAAGAATTGATTTGTTTAATCATTCAAATATCGTCTTTGGGTCAGATAAAAATGGATTACAAAAATTAGTGAATTATTTACAGTATAACATTAAGCCGGAAATACAACCATCCGGAGAAAGCTCATATCTAAATGATGGAATATGTTTTTTTATAATTGATAAAGTGCTCTTAGACGATTTCAGAAAAGATTCTTCAGGTAATAGTGTATATCCCTTTATTACAGATGTAAATGTTTCTCACATATTTTATTCAAAAGAAATTCCTTACACCCAAATAAATACCGTGAAACAACTAAACGGAGATATTGTTATAAATATTGATTCTTCAGGAAAAGTTATTGATTGTTCTTTCAATACCAATTTACCAACATCAGACATTAACAAGATTGATTACTATTTGCAACATGTATCAAATCTTGCGGTAAAAAAAATTAATGAACAAAAAACGAACAGACAATTAAACTTAAAGCTCAGCACCGTAATTGATACAGAGAAAAATAATATGGCAGTTGTAAGATACGTTTTGTACGATGCTGATTCTTTAAAGCAAAGTGATATTGCGAATAATAAATCACCTCAGATAGAAGCGAGGTTCCCTGGTGGTCAAAATGCCTGGCAAAAATTTCTTGAACAAAATTTAGATCCAACAGTTCCTGCAAGGCATAATGCGCCAAACGGAAATTATACCGTTACTGTAAGTTTTATGGTAGATGAAAACGGTCGAGTCTCAGATGTTCAAGCCTTAAATGATCCTGGCTATGGTACAGCTAAAGAGGCTGTAAGAGTTATTAAGAAAGCTGTATTTTGGATGCCCGCTATTAAAGATGGGAAAGCTGTTAAATACCGTCAAAAGCAAAACATAACTTTCCAGGTAACGAGTAATTAATTTTGATATTACAAACCCGCCAACTCCAAACTTTTTTTCTTAAGCTTTCTTATTTCAACATCTTCAATAATTGGTTCGGGTGATAAGATGAGTGAAGTATTATTTTCTTTCCACCAATTATTATTTTTTATTTCTTCAAAAGAAATAACGCCTACTAAATATTTACGCTCTTCTTCAGCATGCCATTCTTCAATCCATTCAAATTTTTCTTTCGGAATAAATTTCCAGTCATCAAAACTTACATAAGCTTTTATATAAAAATCGGTTGCTAATTCAGGAACAAGATGATGATATAATTTTTTATACTCGTAATGATAATTATAACGCAACGCACCAATATCACTCAATACTGCAGATGCTGTTGGAAAACTGCCCGCACCTTTACCATAAAAGAATTGTTTATCTGCAAATGAGCTTTCAATAACAACACCATTGTATTCATTTTTTACAAAGGATAATTGCTCATCGTGCTTTACAAATTGAGGCAATACAAACGCCGCCACTTTTCCATTCAATAGTTTTTTTGCCTGCGCCACAAGTTTTATGTCGTAGTGTTTTTCTTTCGCTACAACCGCATCACTTAATTGTATATTTTGAATGCCATTAAATACAACGTTTGTTGGATACTCAACGATACCATAAGCATGCGCTAATAAAATAATCCATTTATTAATTGCATCCCATCCATCAACATCAAGTGATGGATCACTTTCTGCAAAACCTAATTGTTGCGCCAGTAACAATGCATCTCTAAAATCCAAATCCTCTTCAAACATTTTTGTAAGAATAAAATTGGTGGAACCATTGACGATGGCTTTTAATGAATGCAGTAAATCATTATCATAATATTCTTCCAAATTTCTGATAACAGGAATGGAAGCGCAGGCTGCAGCTTCACACAAAAATGATTTACCTGTTTTCTTTTGCAGTTGCAACAATTGCGGTAAATGTTCAGCAATCATTTTTTTGCTGGCACTTACCACATGTTTTCCATTCAATAATGCAGTTGAAACAATTTCAAAAGCCGGTTCACTTTCATTAATTACTTCAACAATTACATTTATTTCTTCATCATTCAATAAAACATCTTTATCTGTTGTAAATAATTCTTCCGGCGCATTTCTTTTTTTGCCCGGATGTTTTATACAAACTCTTTTTATCGTTGCATTCAATGATGATGTTTGTTGAAGCGCTTTATACAAACCTTCACCCACAACTCCAAATCCAAATAAACCGATGACCAATTTTTTGTGATAATTATTATTAATTGACTTGCCCATATATTTTAATTACTAATTACGAATTATTAATTATTAATTTTTTATGCTGTTACCAATTTTTTTTCTTCAACGTTGTTATATAAAAATGTTTTAATCGCTTCTTCTATCTGTTCATATTCCAATAAAAATCCATCATGCCCATACGGAGAATGAATAGCCCGATATTCTGCATGCGGAATATGTGCTGCTAAAAATTCCTGTTCAACTAATGGAAAAAGAATATCGCTGGAAATACCAATCACCAATGCTTTTGCACGAATTTGTGCTAATGCTTTTTCTGCACTCTCACGATTTCTGCCAACATTATGCGTGTCCATTCCTTTACTTAAAAAATAATAGCTAAATGCATTAAAGCGTTTAGCTAATTTTTCGCCTTGATATTGCTGATAACTTTCAGCATCACGTTCCTTACTGTTTAAATCATCCGAAATTATTTTTTGCGTGAGTTTATATGTATCATAACTACGATAAGAAAGTAAAGCG
Organism: Bacteroidota bacterium; assembly: GCA_048498595.1. Lineage (GTDB taxonomy): Bacteria > Bacteroidota > Bacteroidia > Chitinophagales > Chitinophagaceae > Parafilimonas. The sequence continues at coordinate 10,792 of JBEHXR010000013.1, read as the reverse complement.
ATGGAGCGTGCTGTTTTCATTCCTTCCAAACCTGCATCAACATCTTTATTTTTCCATGTTGCATCATTTTCAATTGCGAAACGTTGTGATGCATTAAATGCAACACCCCATGCAGAATGAAATGCATTGGTTGCGATTGGAAAAATATATTCAAACAATTTTGGTTCTTCAATTGCCCATTCCAATAATTGTTGTCCGCCTGTGCTGCCACCAATTCCAATATGTATTTTTTCAATACCCAAATGATTTTTTAAATATTGATATGCACGAATCATATCTCTTATAGTGAACCATGGAAAATCATGATACCATGAATTATTTGTTTTTGGATTAATATCAAACGGACCGATACTTCCATAACAACTGCCCGGCATATTCACGCAAACAATAAAATATTTTTTCGGGTCGAAGAATTTATCATTACCAACTAATCCTCCCCACCATTCTGCCGGGTCACTGTTCGCAGTAAGCGCGTGAAAAATCCAAACCACATTATCTTTTGCTGCATTCAATTTTCCATGCGTTGTATAAGCGAGATGAAATCCCTTTAATACAGCGCCACTTTCTAATTTGAATGAATGTTTATATGTAAATGTTTCTACCATTTTTTTGTTTCGCTAAATTTTAAGTGAGTGACACAACGGAAGCACATCGAAGTACTTCCGTTTGTCAAACACAAAAATTACAATTAACCCACAAACGATTTTGCAAATACAGCTTCGAATGCCTGTTCAAAGTCTGCTTTAATATCATCAATATGTTCAATGCCTACGCTAATGCGAACCAAATTCGGCAACACACCCGCTGCTTTCTGGTCTTCTTCACTCAATTGTTCATGCGTGGTTGATGCAGGATGAATCGCCAACGTTTTTGCATCACCCATATTCGCTAAATGACTTGTCAATTTTAATGAATCAATAAACTTGCGACCATTTTCAATTCCGCCTTTTATACCAAATTGTAAAACAGCACCGGCACCTTTAGGCAAATATTTTTTTGCAAGCTGATAATATGGGCTGCTCTTCAAACCAGGATACCAAACAAATTCTACTTGCGGATGTTGCTCTAACCATTGCGCCAATGCGAGTGCATTATCTACATGGCGTTGTACACGCAAACTCAAAGTTTCCAATCCCTGCAAAAACAAAAATGAATTAAACGGACTAACTGCAGGACCAAAATCTCTTAAGCCTTCCACTCTTGCACGAATAGCAAATGCAATATTTGGTAAACCAAGCGGATTGCCTTCACCAAAAACTTCCCAGAATTTTAAACCATGATAACCTTCGCTCGGTTCAGTAAACTGCGGAAATTTTCCATTGCCCCAATTATAATTTCCCCCATCAACAATAATTCCGCCGATGCTCGTACCATGACCACCAATCCATTTCGTTGCAGATGCAACCACAACATTTGCTCCCCATTCAAACGGTTTAAATAAATAACCAGCGGCACCAAAAGTGTTATCAATCACCAATGGCAAATCATATTCTTTTGCAAGCGCTGCAAATTTTTCAAAGTCGGGAATATTCAAACGCGGATTACCAACTGTTTCAAGATAAATTGCCTTAGTGTTTTTATCAATATGCTTTACAAAATTTTCTACATCATCAGTATCTGCAAAGCGCACATCAATGCCTAATCTTTTAAAAGAAACTTTAAATTGATTGTAAGTGCCGCCATATAAATATGAGCTGGAAATAAAATTATCACCTGCCTGCAAAATATTAGTGAGTGCAAGAAACTGTGCCGCTTGTCCTGAAGCAGTTGCCAGTGCTGCAACACCACCTTCCAATGCTGCAACACGTTGCTCAAACACATCGGTGGTGGGGTTCATGATGCGCGTGTAAATATTGCCAAATTGTTTTAAGCCAAAAAGATTGGCTGCATGTTCTGTGTTATCAAAGCCGAAAGAAGTTGTTTGATAAATTGGAACGGCGCGTGATTTTGTTGTGGGGTCAATTTGCTGACCTGCGTGTAATTGTAAAGTTTCGAAACGGTAACCCATAAAAAAGTTTTTTGTGTTGTGAAAGAAGAATTTGAATTCGCATCAGCTTAAGCTTTTGCTTTTTGTTTGAGAAAATTGGTCTAATAAAAACGGGCTAAGCCCGGCGAGGGGAATTAAATATTTATGCCTTGCGGCATACAACAACAAATACAGCAAATACACATGTTGGTGTGCGTATTATTGATTTTAATATTTTGCTGTGCTTGTAACATTTTCTGGTTAAATGCTCTGCAAATGTAATTGAGTTTTGTTTTCATCGCAAAATTTATTGATGTTAAACATTCATGAACACTGCAAGAAGGCGTAAATAAAAAAGCTCTTCGATAAATCAGAAGAGCTTTTGAATATGATGAAAATAATCTTGAGCATTTTATCTGACTTATCTCTTCCCGATATTCATCAGGATGGAGTTGGCACCTTTTCTCATTTTGAATGGATAGGTTGCCAAGGCTTCATCGGGCCATTCCCTCAGCCTTTCTTGATAAGTGATGCAAAGAACTGGCGCAAAAATACATCGCAAAAAATAAATGCAAATTTTTTCGGTGAGAATGATTGTTAAATATGATTATTGAATGATGCAATTACGAACAAGAATTAGTTTTCGTTCTTTTATACTATTATATCTTTGCCGTCCTTTTTTTACAAGCTATGTTTAACAAGAGAACAAAAATTAAAGAAGTATTATCTGCTGAAGCAACGGGACAACAAATTACTGTTATGGGTTGGGTGCGTACGTTTCGCAATAATCAATTTATTGCGTTAAATGATGGCAGCACCAATAACAATTTGCAGGTAGTTGCTCCTTTAGGTTTGTTGGATGATGAAACATTAAAACGCATTACAACCGGTGCATCATTAAAAGTTACCGGTGAATTAGTGAAGAGTTTAGGTAAAGGACAAAGTGTAGAATTAAAAGCAACATCAATAGAAGTTTTGGGTGATAGTGATGCAGAGAAATTTCCACTTCAACCTAAAAAACATAGCCTTGAATTTTTAAGAGAGATTGCGCATCTGCGTTTCCGCACAAATACATTTGGTGCAGTGTTTCGTGTAAGACATTCGCTGGCTTATGCGATTCATAAATTTTTTAATGATAAGGGTTTTGTTTATCTGCATACGCCAATTATAACTTCAAGCGATGCAGAAGGTGCAGGCGAAATGTTTCGTGTTACAACTTTACCATTTGATAATCCGCCACGTAATGAAGATGGCAGCATAAACTTCAAAGAAGATTTTTTTGGTAAGAGCACCAACTTAACTGTGAGCGGACAACTGGAAGGTGAGTTAGCCGCAATGGCGTTTAGTGATATTTATACATTCGGTCCAACATTTCGTGCAGAGAATTCTAACACTACAAGGCATCTTGCAGAGTTCTGGATGATTGAACCCGAGATGGCGTTTTATGATATTGAAGACAACATGAATCTTGCGGAAGAATTCATCAAATACATTATTCAATATGCAATGGATAATAACCGCGATGATTTGGAATTTCTTGCGCAACGTTTGGCTGATGAAGAAAAACAATTGCCACAGGATAAACGCAGTGAGCTTGGTTTAATTGAAAAACTTGAATTCGTTTTAAACAACGCGTTTGAAAGAATTACTTATACTGAAGCGATTGATATTTTAGTAAATAGTGCCGCTTACAAAAAGAAAAAATTTCAGTACGATGTAAAATGGGGAATTGATTTGCAAAGCGAACATGAACGTTATTTGGTTGAAAAGCATTTTAAAAAACCTGTAATTGTTACCGGTTATCCTGCTGCGATAAAAGCATTTTATATGCGCATGAATGATGATGGAAAAACAGTTGCAGCAATGGATATTCTTGCGCCGGGCATTGGCGAAATTGTTGGCGGCTCACAACGTGAAGAACGGTACGATAAATTAATTGAGCGTATGGAAGACATGAACATACCTATCAATGAAATGCAATGGTATTTAGATACGCGCCGCTTTGGTTCTGTACCACACGCAGGTTTTGGTTTGGGCTTTGAAAGAATGGTTCAATTTGTAACAGGTATGACAAACATTCGCGATGTAATTCCGTTTGCAAGAACGCCGAAAAACTGCGAGTTTTAATTTATTTTTTCTCTAACACATTCCAATCGTCTGTTCTAAAAGGTGCAACAGGTAATCCTCCTGAACTAAATAGATTTCCAATGCCTGCATTACTAAACTCATATCTAACGGCAACAGGCGTATCAACATTTTTACTGCTTACAATTAATTTATTGTTTTGAATTTTTACATCAGCCGGATAAAAAATACTATCGGCACCTGCAATATATAATTGCGTGACACGATCGCCTTTTATGGTTAATCCATCATCAGCATTATAAAAATCAATGATCGCTTTATTATTTTCAACTGTCATACTTTTAAATAAAGGGCTTTGATAATCTTTTATATTTTGATGATAAGTTTCTGCCAGTGCAAGATTTGCCAATCTGTAACCCACATCATGTTTATCCGGCGGATGAATGTTGGTTGTATCTGCAGTTATATCAGTTGTTACGACCATTCCGGTATTTTCTAACGCCAAAGTTTTTTCCTCCTGCTCTCTTATAACTGCGCCAACATTTTTATCACCATAAGCAAATGGTGCAATCTGTACAAGATAAAATGGAAAATCTTTTTGCCATGCACTGCGCCAGCTTTTAATCATTGTTGTAAGCAACCTTGCATAGGTTGATGGCGCATTTGTATTGCCCTCGCCCTGGTACCAAATTGCGCCGGCAATATTGTAGTTTGTTAACGGGTAAATCATGGCATTATAAGTATAGCCAGACCAGTACGGCCACCAATCAAAAGGTTGAAGTGTATGCGCAGATTCTTTCAATGCAACATCTTTGTCAACTTTCTCTTCAGGTGTCCAAACTTCTGCGGGTGTGCCACCCCAGCTCGCTTCAATCAAACCAATAGGCACATTTAATTTTTCGTTTAATTTCTTTCCAAAAAAATATGCCACTTCGCTAAAATTTTTCAACGTGTTTGAATCACAAACTGTCCATTGTGCATGGCAATCTTCCTGCGGATATTGCGCCGTTGTTCTTGGAATAAGAAAGAAATGGATATTATTGTTTGCAGGATTTTTAAACTCTGGCTCTATATCTTTTGAGCCTTCATAATAATGATGAAATTCCATATTCGATTGGCCAGAACAAACCCACACTTCACCAATCATTACATTATGCAAAACAATCGTGTTCTTACTTTTAATAGTGATTGTATAAGGGCCGCCAGCAACGGGCGTTTGAATTTGCATGCGCCATTTTGCATCGCGTGTAGAAACAGTTGAATCGGTTTTATTATTCCATGATGTTGTTATGAAAATTTTCTCAGCAACATCACTCCATCCCCATACATTAATTAAACTGTTTTGTTCAAGCACCATGTTATCACCAATCAACGATGGCAATCTTACATCAGCGAATGTGGAAGCGACAATAAAATTCAAAAAAATAATAAGCACAATTTTTTTCATGATTTTACCTTTTATTAGTAAACGATTATTAAGTGAATGATGCATTTTATAATAAAAAATATTGATTGTGCGAAAATGCAAACAGGGATTTGAACAACTTTATTAATTTCAAATATAGCACGAGCAAAGTTTGTATGATATTTAATAAAAAATTAAACAGCTTGTATTTAATATTGTCTTGTTAAGCAAGAGGCAAATTAGCGCACATGAAAAAATATTTTGAGGGCTTCTTTTTTTCTTTACCAGTTCAGCTTGTTTTTTTGCATTTCAGGCGCTACCAAATTTTGCTTGCGTTTTGGTTTATTCTTTTTGCAACCATCAGCGGTCATTTTTTAAAACCTTATGGCGCTGATTCTTTAATGTTAGATCCTGAATATCTTGGCAACGTTGGCGCATTAAGCTTCGCATTTGTTGGTTTTACCATCGGCTCATTTATTATGAGCTGGAACATTACAACATTTATTCTTCATACAAAGCACATACGTTTTCTTGCAACCACGTCGCAACCTTTTTTAAAATACTGCATAAATAACGCCATCATACCACTCATTTTTTTATTTTGTTATTGTTGGTTTACTTTTCAATATCAGCGTAAAGAAGAACTTGCTTCCGCTATACAAATATTAACTGTTGCAGGAGGCTTTTTTGGGGGATTGATTTTATCTATAGCAATTGCATTTGGATATTTTTTTGGCACAGATAAAAACATCTATCGCAAATTGGCTATACACATTACTTCTGCAAATGAAAAATATGAACGCGCTGCCAGAATTATTAAAAGACCTTCAAGGGAAAAACAAGAAGTACGTGTTGATTGGTTTTTCAGCGCAACATTTGGATTAAGAAAACCGAGAAATATTAAGCATTATAGCCAGGAATTTTTGAGTTCTATTTTTAAACGCCATCACATTGCCGCGGTGCAGGCAGTTTTTCTTGCGTTGATATTTTTGATTGTACTTGGATTTTTTTTAGAGAACAAATATTTTCAAATTCCCGCAGCAGCAAGCATTACGCTTTTCTTCACCATTTTAATTGCGGCTGCCGGTGCGCTATCACTTTTTTTAGGCAATTGGAGTGTGCCTGTAATACTCATAATTTATTTTGGAATAAACTGGCTCTTTGAACAACATGTAATCGATCCGCGCAACAAAGCTTATGGTTTAAATTATAATAACGAAAAACAACAACCGGTTTATAGTAAAGAAAGTTTGTGGCAGTTAGCAAATGATTCTGCAATAAAAAATGACAGCAGCAATTTTATTTCAATTTTAAATAACTGGAAAAACAGGCAGCATGAAGATAAACCTGTGATGTTTATACTTGATGTAAGCGGCGGCGGTAATCGCAGTGCAGATTTTGTAATGAATGTTTTAACCCAATTAGATACATTAACGCATGGCGAATTTTTTCAACATACAAGTTTAATTACAGGTGCATCGGGAGGAATGATTGGTGCAGCTTATTTCAGAGAATTATATCTTGAAAAATTGCAACACAAAATTATTTCTCTTCAACAAAAACAATATTGCGATAATATTTCCAGAGACCTTTTAAATCCTGTTTTTTCATCTTTAGTTACACGCGATATGATTGCTCCTTTGGGCGATTTTCGCCTTAATAATAATTCTTATATACTCGACAGAGGTTATGCTTTTGAACAAAAATTAAACTGGAACACGCGCAATGTGCTTAATAAAAATTTAAACGATTACGCATCTCCGGAAACAAGTGCAATAATTCCGTCGATGTTATTTTATTCAGCAATCACACGCGATGGAAGAAAACTTTTAATTTCTACACAGCCAGTAAGATTTATGATGCGTGCTGTGGCTAAGCCTAATCATTTAAGCGGATATGATATTGATGGGGTAGATTACCAATCTTTTTTTAAAAACCAGGATGCAGGTAAATTGCGTTTTCTTAGCGTGTTGCGCATGAATGCCACTTTTCCGTTTGTACTTCCAAATGTAGAAATGCCAACTAACCCAGAGATTGATGTAATGGACGGTGGATTCAGGGATAATTTTGGACATGAAACAAGTATGCGTTTTCTGAGTGTGTTTAAAGATTGGCTGAAAGCAAATACATCGAAAGTTGTTGTAGTTGAAATAAGAGACAGATCATTTGAAAATTGGTCGCGACCCTATGAAATAAATTCGATTGTTGGTTTAATAACCAAACCAATGTTTCTTTTAGAAAACACCTGGTTTAATTTGCAAGACTATTATGAAAAGGACCAGGTTAATTATACCTTAAGTGCGCTCGACAGCAATTTATATTTCACGAGTTTTTCTTATGAAGCACCCCAAAATGCTGCATCCGCTTCATTAAGTTTTCATCTTACAACCTTCGAGAAAAAAGGAATAGCAAAAACTTTAAACGATAAAAATAATCAGCAAACCTTTCTTGATATTGTCTCTTTCCTAAACAAGAAATAGATTTTTTCCATCCATTCTTCAAAAAATTTTGCCGCTTATAATTTTAAGAAATTTAAGACGAAAAGTTTTTGCGCTGTATATCAATAATTTAGCGCAAGCAAGTTAGCTATCTATAAACATTACTTTAAACAACTTGGTATTATGTATTGCATAGTATCAATTTTTGCCCTTACCTTTGAGTCGAAAATAAATTTTATGGATATACAAAATACGCAAAGCCAGATGCGAAAAGGGGTGTTGGAGTTTTGCATTTTGTCAATAATAAAACATGGTGAAGTTTATCCCAGCGATATAGTTGATAAAATGAAAAAAGCAAACCTGAATATTTTTGAAGGCACGCTTTATCCTTTACTCACGCGTTTAAAAAATGCAGGATACTTAACATACAGATGGGTTGAAAGCAATTCAGGACCACCAAGAAAATATTTTTTAATGACAGAACAGGGACTGCAATTTTATTCAGAACTGGAAAGGACCTGGAAAGAATTAGCAGACGCTGTTCATTTACTCACATCTCAAAATGGACAATCAGATGTCCATGAAGAAAATCCCAACAATAACTAATAAATACAATCAAAATGAAAAAGGTAATTAATATAAATTTTCAGGGACGTGTAATTCCGATAGAGGAAACGGCCTATGAAATTTTAAAACAATATATTGAAAGCCTGAGCCAATTTTTTGCGAACGAAGAAGGCAAAGATGAAATTATAAACGACATTGAAGGTCGTATTGCTGAGCTTTTCAGCGAAGTTTTAAATAAAGGTAATACTTGTGTTACTGATACAGATGTTCAGGCTATTATTCATAGCATTGGAAGACCGGAAGATTTTGATGCTGACTTAAATGAGAATGCAGGTACAAAAACAAACACTGCGAATGCTTCAGAAGAAACATATACATATACCGAACACGCACATTTAAGACCTGAGCGTTTATACAGGGATGAAAACAATAAATTGTTAGGCGGAGTTTGCGCCGGTCTTGCAAATTATTTTAATATTGATAAGCTGGTAGTGCGCATTTTATTTATACTGTTCACATTTGGTTTTGGCTTTGGATTTATTATATATCTCATTTTGTGGGTTGCCATTCCAAGTACAGCATCTACAACGATCGGTTCCATGCGTAAGCGTTTGTTTAGAGATCCGGAAAATAAATTGATTGCCGGTGTGTGTGGCGGTCTTTCCGCGTATTTTGGTGTGAATGTTTGGATACCACGTCTTTTATTTCTTATTCCGTTTTTATCATTTGTAACAAGCTGGCATCATTGGGGCGTTTTCAATTTTCCAAACTTTATTAATCTTTCATTCAGTCCGGGTGCTACATTAATATATATTATTCTTTGGCTGATAACACCCGAAGCATCTACAACTTCAGACAAGCTGGAAATGAAAGGTGAGAAAGTAGATCTCAACAGTATAAAAAATACAATTCAAAAAGATATGGAAGGTTTTACTGACAGAGCAAAAACATTTGGAAAAGAAGTAGGAGATAAGGCTGCGCAAATGGGCGGACAATTTGGTAAAGGTGGAAAGCAATTTAGCGCTGAAGTTGGGCATGTAGCAAAAAGAAGCGGTACAGTTTTCGGCAATGTGATTACATTATTCTTTAAAATTATTGCCTATTTTGTTATAGCACTTGTATTAATTTCATTAGTATTGAGTTTATTCGGCGTAGGCATTGCAGTAACAGGATTACTGCCTTTTAAAACATACTTAATTTCTGACGGCTGGCAAAGTATTCTTGCGTGGGGAACATTCATATTTTTCATCTGGGTTCCCGTTATTGGCATCATTACTTTTATAATTAGAAGAATTTCAAAGAGCAGAGGCAACAGTAGTGTTATGCGTTTTGGCTTTGGTGCAATGTGGATTCTTGGTCTGTTTTGTTTCATCGGTTTACTTGCATCTTTAAGAAGTGATTTTTCATACCATAATGCGCCGGTTGAAAATAATGTTCAGCTTAATAATCCCCAGGTAAACAAATTAGAAGTTCGATATGCAAAGAACAACAGGTATTATTTTAATACCAGCTTTTTAAATCTGCAGCCATTTGCAACTATTGATGAAGACACCGTTTTCGTAAGAAACATTCATATACGCATTTTAAAATCTGATAATGATAGTTTCCAGGTAACTACTTTAAAAATGGCTTATGGTGCATCAAGAGCAGCAGCAGAGCAAAGAGCAAGTCATATAATATTTAATGTTGATCAAAAAGATTCAACCTTATATTTTGACAGAGGTATTCCCATCGATAAAAATGATAAGTTTCGCAATCAATCTGTTTACGCAACTATTTATGTGCCTGTAGGAAAAAGAATAATTGTAACAGACGATATTGGTTGGAACAACGATTTTCATTTTGAATTTGGAAATGATGTTAATGATTGGGATTGGAGTAATTATGACAATGGTTACGGTTGGGATCATAACGTTGAATATGTAATGACGGAAGATGGTTTGAAACGTGTACATCCTGAAGTATCGGATGAAGATAATAATGATGATGACCAGCAAGAACAACCTGCTGACACCACGCAAAAAGATACAATACGTTATCACTATCAGCCGGCTGATAATAAAATAACAAAACCCGCAAAAAGAGTAAAAGTTATTAATGCTTCACAAAAAATAAGCACAGATAAAATTTCAGATATCACGACTTCTTTCTTAGAAAGATTATCGTTATAAACTCGGTTAAGGTTGGGACAAAGAAAGAGCCTTACGCTTTTTAGCGAAGGCTCTCTTTAATTTATACGTTTCGCGTTTCAATTCTTCCATCTGCAAAACCAGTGATAATACTTGTTGCCATTTGTACAAACAAACCTGTTTCAACAACGCCGGGAATAAG
>JBEHXR010000012.1:0-26546 GCA_048498595.1 Bacteroidota bacterium | reverse complement strand
TGCGCCTCCTGCAACATGCGATAGGTTTTGCCCACACCGGCGCTCATGCCAATGTAGATTTTTAAACTGCCTTTGGCACGTGTTGCTTTTTGTAAAAGCTCGTTTATGCTATCGTTTTTTATTTCATCCATTCATTGCATCAATTATTAAAATGATAAGTAGCTGCAAGTATAAAGCTGCCTGTTGATTTTGTAGTTTGATTTACGCTTTTATAAAAAACTGAATTACCTGCATTATCTACCCTAAACTCAGGAATGATTGTTAAGTTATCAATTCGAAAATCCGCAGACAATGTTGATGCAAAAACATTTTTTAATCCCAGGTATTCATCTTTGTCATTAATGTATTCGTTTCTCCATGTTAAGCCAAACCATGTTGCCGGATCAACGTTTAAGTACAATGCGGTTCCCCACCAGTTATACTTGCTCCAATTCTTCGCGCTATCTCTTAATTGAACACCTTGCGTTGTGCTGTTTAAACCAATACTAAATTTAGAAGTTACATTATAAGTTGCAACCAAATCTCCCTGCACCGTTTTCTTATCATCATTTTGTTTGCCGCCAACAAAATTTAGATACAGTTTTAATTTATCATCTTTTGAGCCTGTTGAAAATTGCGCTATCGCACTCTTTGGCATTGATGGTGCACTGCGATAATCTGTAGGATTTGAAATACCAATCATGAATGCAGATTTTCCACCTAAGCTAACATCAGCCTTTAAACCTGTATGCGAAAACGGACCATTCGTAAACATATAACTCATGCTGTAGTTGCGGTTCAGATAAGCATCGAGTAATTCGTACCCAACGTGGGTTGCCCACGAACCGAATGTAAATTTAATTGCAGAGATAGGCGCATAACTTACATACAATTGCTTTATCGCAAGACTTGTATTTTCATCATTGTATGCGAATTCTTCTGCTCTTCTTCCAAAACCCAAATCAATTGTGGCTGCAACTTTACCAAAGCTATGATCAGCGCGTAAAGAAGCCATGCCCAATTCAAAAGAATTATTTGAATGCGTAAAACTTGTTAAGCTGTTGTATGAATAATCTTTTGGATTATTTAAATCATACCTATAATAAGCATCAACAGAACCTGTGAAAGTTGTCGATGATTTTTTTGTGCTGTCTTGTGCGAACGTTTTGCTGTATGCTGTTAACACAATAACACCAATAAATATTTTTTTCATTTTATCAACTCTGTCTTGTTACTGATTTGGTCTGACGCTTTTAAAGCATCTTACCATAATTCCCTAAATCTTTCAATCCAATAAATCATCGTTCAGACAATTCATCTAATGCAATATTCAACTTCAGCACATTCACTTTAGATGGACCAAGGAAACCTAATAACGGACCGTCAGTATGTTCATCAACCAATGCGTTTAGTTTGCTTTCATCAATATGACGAACAGATGCGATGCGTTTGATTTGAATTTTTGCAGCAGCAGGAGAAAGGTCAGGATCTTCACCGCTGCCTGATGCAGTTACCAATTCTGCAGGAATATCTTTTTTATCAATGCCGGGATTGTGAACAAGAAATGTATCAATTCTATCCTGCACTGTTTTCAAATAATCAGGATTGGTTGGTCCTTTGTTTGAACCGCCTGAACTTGCAGCGTTGTAATCAACTGCTGAAGGACGGCTCCAAAAATATTTATCATCTGTAAACTTTTGTCCAACGATTGCATAACCTACAACCTTACCATTTACTTTAACTGTTTCACCATCTCCATTGCCCGGCGTTAATTTTCCAACTGCTGCAATAAACAGTGGATATATCACAGCAAGCAAAATGATGAGTGCGAGTGTAAGTTTTAATGATGGAAGAATATATCGTTTCATATAATTAATTTTGTTTTTAGATATGAGCCGTTCAAGAAAAAAAATACCGATTGTTGGAATTAGCACTGCTACGAGCGAAAAGCAAGACAAGCGAATGGCAAATCGTCGTTTCCGTAGAAAAATCAAAATCGACTTGAAAACAGGTAAAGAAAGTTTTACATCTTATAAAGTGATTAACAATCCTTGGTCTTACGATAAAGACGGAAAGCAGTATCTCAAAAATCCTGAAGAAAAAAATCTTAGAAAATAATTTACAATTTTTCATCTTACTTATTTTACAAATAATGTAATCAACATATCAAGCAATTTGATTCCGATGAATGGAACGATGATTCCGCCTAAACCATAGATCAATAAATTTCTTCTCAGCAAAGCACTTGCACCAATAGGTTTATATTGAACACCGCGCAATGCCAGCGGAATAAGCAACGGAATAATAATCGCATTAAAAATTACTGCGGAAAGAATAGCAGTTTGTGGACTTGTTAGATGCATAATGTTTAGTGCATTTAACGAAGGAATGGAAACAATGAACAATGCAGGAATGATGGCAAAATATTTTGCAACATCATTCGCAATAGAAAATGTTGTGATAGTTCCTCTTGTTATTAAAAGTTGTTTTCCTATTTCAACAATTTCAATCAGCTTGGTGGGGTCATTATCTAAATCGACCATGTTGCCTGCTTCCTTTGCAGCCTGTGTGCCGCTGTTCATCGCAACACCAACATCTGCCTGCGCCAATGCAGGCGCATCATTTGTTCCATCGCCCATCATCGCAACAAGCTTACCACCGGCTTGTTCTTTTTTTATGTATGTCATTTTATCTTCCGGCTTCGCTTCTGCAATAAAATCATCAACACCTGCTTTTTCAGCAATGTATTTTGCTGTGAGCGGATTATCGCCTGTAACCATCACCGTCTTCACACCCATTTTACGTAAACGTTCAAAACGTTCCTGTATTCCGGGCTTAATAATATCCTGTAATTCTATTACGCCTGTGGCTTCATCGTTATAACTCAACACAAGCGGCGTTCCGCCGTTGGCAGCTATTTCTTTTGTTTTGTTGATAATGAAAGAAGAAACTTTATTACCCGCATGTTCAACACGATTTTTTATCGCATCGAATGCGCCTTTGCGAATGTGAATGCCATCCATGTCAATGCCGCTGCTTCTTGTTTCTGCAGTAAACTCAACAAAATGTGCCTCATGTTTTTCAATTACGGGTTTTGAAAAACCTTTTGTTTCTGCAAGCTCGATGATGGATTTTCCTTCAGGCGTTTCATCAGCCAGTGAAGCCAGCATACATGCTTCAATAAATTTTTTTTCTGTTTGAATTTCATCAGCCCAAAAATTTGTTGCTTTACGATTACCGATGGTTATTGTTCCTGTTTTATCAAGCAATAATGTATCAACATCACCTGCAGTTTCAACAGCCTTACCACTTTTTGTAATCACGTTTGCACGTAATGCTCTGTCCATTCCTGCAATGCCGATTGCACTTAACAAACCACCAATCGTAGTTGGTATCAAACAAACAAACAAAGAAATGTAGGCTGCAATGTTGATGCTCGTTTGCGCATAATCTGCAAATGGTTTTAGTGTAACGCAAACAATAATAAATATAAGTGTAAAGCTTGCCAGCAAAATTGTCAATGCAATTTCGTTCGGTGTTTTTTGGCGTGATGCGCCTTCTACCAATGCAATCATTTTATCTAAAAAACTTTCACCAGGCGCCGTGGTAACACGCACTTTAATTCTGTCGCTTAAAACTTTTGTACCGCCCGTTACTGATGATTTATCACCACCCGATTCACGAATTACAGGTGCGCTTTCGCCGGTAATGGCGCTTTCATCAATCGTTGCAATGCCTTCAATAATTTCACCATCCATCGGAATGATGTCACCGGCTTCACAAAGAAATACATCGCCTTTTTTTAGCTGAGATGAAGGAATCACTTTCACTTCATTTAAAAAAATTTCTCCCAACAATTCAATCTTTTTCGCCGGTGTTTCTTCTCTTGTTTTGCGCAAACTTTCTGCCTGCGCTTTGCCTCTTGCTTCTGCAATGGCTTCGGCAAAATTTGCAAACAAAACTGTTATAAAAAGTATTGATGTTATTGCGATGTTGTATGCTAAACTGCCTTGTGATGTTTCGCCTGTTGCCACCCAAATGCACACGCCCATCATTACGGCAGTACCAATTTCAACCGTAAACATTACAGGATTGCGCACCATGTAACGCGGACTTAATTTTATAAACGATTGCTTGAAAGCTTCGCTTATGAGTGAAGGCTCTAATAATTTATTTGAATTTTGTTTTGACATAACTGATCCTCCTAAATCCTTCCTGAAGGGAGGACTTTAATAGCTTTATAATTTTTATTTTTTATTTCTTGAGGTTTCATAAAAGTCCCTTTAGGGATTTAGGGTTTCATACTGAAATATTCTGCAATTGGACCCAATGCCAGTGGTGGAAAATAAGAGAGTGCTGTTACGATAACAATCACCGCAATCGTCATCACACCAAATGTTGCAGAATCCGTTCTTAATGTGCCTGCTGATTCAGGAATATATTTTTTGTTTGCAAGAAGACCAACAATTGCAACAGGGCCAATGATTGGAAGGTATCTTCCAAGTATCAATACAAATCCTGTAGTTACATTCCACCAAACATTGTTATCGCCTAAGCCTTCAAAGCCGCTACCATTATTTGCGTTCGATGAAGTGTACTCATACAACATTTCTGAAAAGCCATGATAACCGGGATTGTTTAACCATGAAGAAGGTTTTACTGTCCACGCAACATCAGGATGATGTACAAACATGTAAGCTGCGAATGCAGTTCCTACTTTAATAAGAAATGCGGAAAGTAATGTTACAATTGCTGCGATCTTTACTTCACGTGCTTCTACTTTATGCCCTAGAAATTCAGGCGTTCGCCCAACCATCAAACCAGAAATAAAAACTGCAATGATGATAAAGA
This sequence comes from Bacteroidota bacterium, assembly GCA_048498595.1. Taxonomy (GTDB): domain Bacteria; phylum Bacteroidota; class Bacteroidia; order Chitinophagales; family Chitinophagaceae; genus Parafilimonas. The sequence goes on along the minus strand of JBEHXR010000012.1, from coordinate 21,716 downwards.
TGAAATAGTTTAGTAAGCCAACACCAACACCGCCATACAATGCGTTTATCATCATATCAATCAAAACAACTCCGCCTGAAAGCGGCATTAAACTATCGTGCATTCCATTTACTGAACCGTTCGATGTGGATGTTGTAACTACGCTCCAATAGGCAGTGGCAGCAGAGCCGAGTCGTATTTCTTTTCCCTCCATCGCACCAATATTTTGCGCAATGCCCATTCGTGCTATTTCAGGGTTTCCTTTCGTTTCGAAATAAACATTGTTGACAACAAACAACACGAAGAAGAATGTCATCACTCCAAATATTACCCACGCTAATTTTTTTCTCTTGATATAATATCCGAGTGCAAATATTAATGCGATGGAGATGAATGGAATTGCCCATGCTTCTATAGTATTCGTAAGATAATTTGGATTTTCAAACGGAACAGAAGAGTTCGCGCCAAAATAACCACCGCCATTTGTACCCAATTGTTTAATGGCGATGATACCTGCAGCAGGACCTCTTGAAACTTGCTGCGTATAACCCTGCAATGTTGTAATAGTGTCTTTTCCTTTAAGGCTCGTTGGTGTTCCATTGAAAGCAAGAATAATTGCAACAACGATTGATAAAGGCAATAATATTCTTGTAGTTGATTTTACAAAAATGTCCCAGAAGTTACCAAGGTTATTTGTTGTCTTTGCCTTCAATCCATTGAACAATGCAATTAAACAAGCAATGCCCGTTGCCGCACTTACAAATTGTAAAAAGCCAACAACAAATAATTGAGTGAGATATGTAAGCCCGCTTTCACCTGAATAATGTTGCAGGTTACAGTTCACCAAAAAACTTATTGCTGTGTTGAAAGCAAGATCTGGTGTTTGATTTGGATTGCCATCTGGATTTAAAGGCAAGTGACTTTGAAAAATAAGTAATAAAAAAGCATACACAAACCAAACAAGATTGATGGTGAGCATCGCTTTTAAAAACTCTTTCCAGTTCATGCTTTGCTTTGAATCGATGCCGCCGATGCGATAAATAAAACGTTCAAGCGGAGACATAAAATCCAACAGCGTTCTTTCACCGTTGAATACTTTTGAAATATATTTTCCAAAAGGTATTGCCAGTAAAACTGTGATTAAAAATGTAAATATTACACCGATGATTTCTGTGTTCATTTTGTAAGATGTTAAAGTAAGTGGTAAGATGTAGTTGGTGAGATGAAAACATTTTACATCTCACTGCTACATTTCACCTTCTAAAATTTTTCGGGTTTTACTAATACATAACATAGGTAAATAAATACCACGACCGAGATGATTAAAAGAATGTTGTTTGCCATAATCAAAATTTTTCGAAGTATTCAATTGATTTAAAAAATAAATAAAAGCAAACCAGTCCTGCAAGAATTAAAATAACTGTGAGCATATTCTTTTTTTAATTGTTTATTAATGCAACAAAAATTTTAGCTTGAATAATACTACTATTACCAAAGCCAAAGCGATAAGCCATACCAATACAATGAACCCTATATTTTTTATGGTTCTTTTATTAACCATTTTCAAACTTCTCTTTTTGAATATTTCAAACCATGACTATCGTTCGCTGTTTAACTGATTTTCATCATACATACTTCACAATTACAACTATCAACATTATAAAGCTTAATACAAGCATCATGTTTAATGCAATTGCCAACGGAAGTTTTGTATAAAGTTTTATCAGCTTAAGTCGCTTCGATATTTCAGTTTTCATAATTATTATTTATTAAAAAATTTATGAATGATGTAAGCGCCGTTAACAATAATCCTACGCCGGTTACAATATGATATCTTTTAAACGTGGTTCATAAATTTTCATGAAAGAAGATTGCCAAAAGGAATGCCTTTCTAAATAAGTAAAGTTTGAACTTACTGAAACGATTGCTGTATAAGGATTTGCGCTGAAGTATAATTAAGATGTAAATTCTTCTTGAACAAAAAACCCTTTCAAAATGAAAGGGTCGTGTTCAAAATGAAAGGGTAGAAAGCTTAAGCCTGAATTTTATATTCTTCTAACTTTCTGTACAAAGTGGTTAAGCCAATTCCCAAATATTCTGCGGCTTTTGTTTTATTGCCTTTCGTGTAGTGCAGAACTTTTTGAATATGATTTTTTTCAACTGCAGCTAAGCTCAAATTATTTTGATTACTGATGTTTTGATTTTGAATTTCATAAGGCAAATGTTCAGGCGTAATAATATTATCTGCTAAAATCACGGCACGCTGTATTACATTTCTTAATTCGCGAATGTTTCCTTTCCATTCATAATTCTTCAGCAGTCTTAATGCTTCATCGCTCAATAAAATTTTTGATTTATTTTCTTTTGCAGTATTTATTTCAAGAAAGTATTCCGCCAGCGCAGGAATATCTTCTTTACGATCTCGCAACGCAGGCAAATGAATAGTGAACACATTTAAACGATAGAATAAATCTTCTCTAAAACTGCCTTCAACAATAGCTTTTTTTAAATCTTTATTAGTAGCCGCAATAACACGTACATTCACTTTTGTTGTTTTTTCATCGCCCAATTTTATAAACTCGCCCTGCTCAATTACACGCAATAATTTTGCCTGCAGCTCAATATTCATTTCGCCAATTTCATCTAAAAACAATGTGCCTTTGTCTGCTATTTCAAGTAACCCTTTTTTTTCTTTCAACGCATTGGTAAATGCGCCGGCTTTATGCCCAAACAATTCACTCTCTAATAAATCTTTTGAAAATGCACTGCAGTTAATTGCTACAAAAGTGTGCTTTGAGCGGTTGCTGTTGTAATGAATGTCGTTTGCGAAAATTTCTTTTCCTGTTCCGGTTTCTCCCAACAATAAAACTGTAGTATCTGTTGCTGCAATTTTTTTTGCGAGGGTAATTGCATCTTGTACTTGCCTGCTGCTGCCAATAATATTATTGAAACTATGTTCTCCTTTTTCTTGAATCTTTATTGAAGACTTTTTGTTTTGATTTGATTTTTCTGTTGCCTGGCTTAACAAAGGAATTATTTTATCGTTGTCATTTCCTTTTAAAATATAATCAAACGCTCCATTCTTTATAGCCTGCACGCCATCTGGAATATTACCATAGGCGGTTAATAAAATAATTTCTATTAAAGGAAATTCAGTTTTTACTTTTTTTACAAAATCAACACCATTGCCATCGGGAAGTTTTACATCGCATAATACTACATCAATAATTTCTTTTGATAATATTTTCAACGCAGACTTTAAATCGGCTGCTTCAAAAATTGTGTAACCCTCTAATTTTATAATGCGTACAAGCAAGCTTCTCAGCTTTTCTTCATCGTCTATTATTAAAATTTTTGCTGACATAATTCAATGTATTCCCTGATCGTAACACAACGCCCCGGCGCCAAGCACGCCGCTATTTTTTAATTCTGACACTTCAACCTTTATTCGCTCTGCAGTTTTTGTAAATGCAAAAGTTTTTATCCGTTGCCACATTGTTTCCTGAAAAAAAGAATACGCATTACTAACTGAACCACCTAAAATAATTAACTGTGGATCGTAAGTATACATAATTAATTTAATAGCATTACCAATATGAATTCCAAGTTCTTTATACAATTCCAAAGATGCTTTATCACCTTGTTTTGCTTTATTAAAAACCATTTCACCATCAAGATTATAAACATTTTTAAAAAAAGATCCGCTGCAATAATATTCGTAAACCTTATCAAGGTATTCACACATTCCAAATTCTCCTGCACCACAGTTAGCACCTGCAAATAATTTATTATTGATGATAACGCCAGCACCCAAACCTGTTCCAAAAGTTGCACCTATCACTGAATTATATCCTTTGCCTTTTCCAAAATAATATTCACCCAACACAAAACAATTCGCATCATTGTTTACGTATACAGGAATTTTATATCGTTTCTCTAAAATTTTTTTTAAATGCACTTCTTTCCACGAAGGAATATATACAACATCATAAACAATTCCTTCATCAATATCAACAACACTCGGCACGCCAATGCCAATTGCAGAAACGGTTTCATCTTTTAAATCATCAATCAAAGCATAAACATCTTCTAAAACATCTTCTTCTGTGCCGTTGCTTTTTATGCGTTTTGATTTTATAGGAGAAATATTTTTATCTGAAATAATTGCTCCGCGAATATTAGTTGCACCAAGATCTATCCCGATAACATTTTGTAATTGCATGAATAAAACTTTTATAAAAATTATTTTGAGGCTAATGTAGTGCTTAAATTTTTTCTGCATGAAATTATAAGTATTACTCAATAAACCGTTTCAATTGCGCAGCCAAAAGTCTTCTTAAAAGCTTCATTGGTTCATCTATAATATATTTGCACAGCCACAATTGAAGATTAATGGAGATAATTAAGATAATTCGGCAGGGAGGAAAGAAATATTTTGACAGAATACGCAACGAACGCCTTAAACAAAATCTACTTCAGGCAATTCCCTTTTGGGTGGCATCGCTTATTGCAGGATTAATGGCGGTTTTTTATTCAAAACTTTTTTCACTATCAGAGCAACTATCATTATATCTTTTTCATAAGGCAACATGGGTGATATTTATTTCAGCACCCGTTTGTTTTTTAATTGCCTGGTTAATCGTAATGAAGTTTGCACCATACTCAAAGGGCAGCGGTATTCCGCAGGTAATGGCTGCAATTGAATTTGCAAATCCAAAAGACAATGAAAAAGTAGATAAGCTGTTAAGCCTTCGCATTATCATTTCAAAAATTGTATCAAGTTGTGTTATGACGATTGGTGGCGGTATAATTGGAAAAGAAGGACCCATCATTCAAATCGCAGGCTCAGTGTTTAGAAAAGTAAATTCATGGCTGCCTGAATGGTGGCCAAAAATTTCCAAGCGAAATATGATTATGACAGGTGCTGCAGCCGGTCTGGCTGCTGCATTTAATACACCGCTTGGTGGAGTTGTTTTTGCTGTTGAAGAATTAACTAAAACGCATATCAGTTATTTTAAAACTGCATTATTTACGGCTGTTATTATTGCCGGTTTAACTGCGCAAGGATTACATGGACCTTATCTCTACCTCGGTTATCCTTCAATTAATAATCCTTCAGCATCCGTATTTTTTTGTGTGATTATTGTGGCAATACTTGCCGGCTTGTGTGGCAGCCTAACAGGAAGATGGATGCTGCTGGTGCTTAGATGGAAAAGTACTTTCAAAAAAATGTCTCAGCATTTTATGTTTGTTATTGGATGTGCTTTAATAATTGCGCTCGCTGCATTCCTCATAGGTGATGTTGCATTAAACTCAGGCAAAGAGATAATGGCAAGTACATTATTTACTGCACAAAAATATTCGCCGTGGTATTTTCCATTTGTACGCATGGGCGGTTCAATTTTATCTTTTACAACGGGCACTGCCGGCGGTGTTTTTGCTCCCGCATTAAGCGCAGGTGCAAGTGTAGGTTCTGTGGTGGCAGGGTGGTTTCATCTTTCTGCGGTAAATAGCAATGTAATTATTCTTTGCGGAATGGTTGGATTTCTCACCGGTGTTACACGCACACCATTTACTTCTGCTATTCTTGTTTTGGAAATGACGGACAGGCACAATGTTATTTTTCATTTAATGCTTGCAGGCATGATTGCAAGTATTGTTTCAATAGTGGTTGATAAACATTCTTTATATGATCATCTGAAAGTTCAATACATACATGATATTAATAAAGAAGATAAAGAGTCGGAAAAAGAAAAAGAATTAGCCGAAGCCGTATAAAAAAAGGAGCAGCTGATCTGCTCCTTGCACTCGTATTTTTAAATAATTATTTTATTACTCTTTCAAAAGTTTCCAAGAATATTCTTTATTACTTTGTTTCCATACAACACGATACATTCCTGCAGCAAAATTGCTTATTTCTAATACAACTGAACCGCTGTTACTGTTTAAATTTTTGTGCAACACAACTCTTCCCTGCATATCATACATTATAATTTCAGATTTGAATGAACTTTCAGGTAATGTAATGGTAACAGTATTCTTTGCGGGATTTGGAAAGATTGTATAGCTTGATAAATCTGATTTAACTGCATCGTCGTTTGCAAAATCAAATGCAGAACAATTTTTAATTGTAAATGCTTTCGACGTACTGTCGCAACCACCTACACCATACGATACATTTACTTTGTAATTACCAACTTTCTTTGCAACATAAAAACTATCAGTAGCGCCATCAATCTTTTTATTATTAAAGTACCATTGATAAATGTAGCTGTCATCTTTAGTTGCATGCAATGTAATTGTACTTCCGTTGCAAATTTTATTTCCAGATGCAGTTACTTTTACCGGCGGCTTAGAACCATTAATTGTTATTTTAATAGTTGCCTTGGCTTGTTTACCACACAAATCTTTTACGGTTAATGTATAAGTTGTATTGGTTGTTGGATTTGCAAAAGGATTCGCATCGTGAATATCAGACAACCCGCTTGTTGGAGACCATGTATATTTATATGATGTGCCGGCAATAGCGGTTGCATCCATTTCATTGTATGGCGTTGCACCAATTGTTCCAACAGAATTTACTGTGCCTGTAGTAGTGTTTGCTATGCGAAGATCGCCAACCTTATTTTGTGCTGCAGTAAAGGCAGATAAGTACAAGCTGTCTGTTATAGGATCAAAATCTGCATCCTGCGCATAATTAAAATTAGCGTCTGCAACATTTGGTAGTATAGTTGCCGCGCCGGTTTGTTTATTTATTGAATATATATACCTGTTATTGTTTGAAAGTGCATACATTTTTCCGTTGTTATTTACAGCAATCCATATCAGGTAGTACACAGGAATTCTGGCAACAAATGTTGCATTACCTGTTACCAGGTCAACTTTATACAATTCTGATTGTGTTCCAAACGAAGACACCGCATACAATTGCTGACCTTTCGGATCCCATGCCAGACCCGTCCAACTGCCAGTTTGTGGTATAATTGTATTAATTAAATCCTGCTCGCCTGTTATTGTATCAATCCTGATAAGTTTATTACTTAACGCTGTTAATGCATAGTAACCGTAAGGAGTAAAATCACCGCCGGCAAAAAAGCTTCCGTTGTTCCAGTCTGAAGAACTTACAACATTTTTTGCAATCGTGTCTACTTGCGATGGATCGGTTAAACTGTACCTGTAAAAATTATTCGTGTACCAATCCATCGAATAAGCACGCTTATCGTTTAAGAACGGCGTTCCGCCGGAGGCTGATGGCATACCGCCAATACGCACACCATTGCTGCCTGCACATAACGTTATGTTCTTTCCTGCATCTGCAATTAATTTGGCAGTGTATTTTATGGCGGTTACTTTAACAGGCGCAGAGGTCGCATTACATCCGTTGGTAGATGTTGCAACAACATAATAATTTCCGCTTTGTGTTGCAATGATGCTGCTTGCATTTGCATTTATTAAACTATCGTTCTGGTACCATTTATATATAGCACCACTTTTCTTACTTACAACCTGCAGCGTAACACTATCACCTTTGCAAAATCTTGTTGCGCCTGTTGCCGTTATTTGCGCATTACAAAAACTGTCTTTTTGTGCAGCAAGAACTGCGGTGTATGCATCAACTCTGCCATAACCCATTTCGTTATTCCAGGTTCCGTTTTTATAGCCCGTTGTTGATTGAAAAGTATAACCCGGAATTTTATCTGCAGTGTTTTCAATAATGTTTACAACATTATCTTTTGTATAAGTTGAATTAACAGATAGAATAAGTGCAGCCACTGCAGCCACATGCGGACAAGCAGCAGAAGTTCCGTTAAACGTGCGATCATAATCATCAGAACTATAACCACCTGTTCCGCTAAAATCGGTGGTTGCAATTTTTACGCATGGTGCAACAACACCTAAACCACTTCCATAACTTGCGCCCCACCAATATTCTCCATCACAACTGTTAGGATCTTTTCTTTGGTTACACATGTTAATACCGCCGACAGCCACTACTTCATCATTTAAAGCGGGATAACTAAGTCCTGAATTGTTATTACCTGCTGAAAAAAATACGGCACAACCTTTTCCATTTCTGCCTTGCGTAACCGCACGGTGTATAGCATCATCAATTGCACTGCTGGGCGAACCGCCGCCCCACGAATTCGTTAATACATCAGCACCGTGTTTCCATGCATAATCAATACCGCTCGCAATATTTATATCAGAAGTAAAATATCCGCCCGCATCCGCGAGGTTAACAGGAATGATTTTACATTTTGGTGCAATGCCTGCAATGCCAATTCCATTATTTGCTAATGCTGCAATAATACCTGCGCAACACGTGCCGTGAGCATTTGCTGAACTCAAAGGTCTTCCATCACCTTTGTTCGCAGTTTGCGTTGTAGCATCATAACCCTGCAATAAATTTTTCTTTAATTCTACATGACCTGTATCAACGCCTTCATCAATTACAGCAACACTTATTGTTGATGTGCCTTGTGTAATCTTCCATGCATTTTCTACATTCATGTCCGCACCAGGCACACCGCTGTATTGATCAGCAGAGCCTGTGTTTTTATGATCCCACTGTAAATAATAAAGCGGATCGTTCGGTGGTGTATCGATTGCATCATACATTTCAAGATCAGGCTCAGCATATTCAAACAAACCTGATTCATAAAATATGTCTGCCATCTTTAATCCGTCATAACTATTGGCAACACCAGCGCCTAAAATAAAGGTTCGATCATCAAACATATAAGCACGCTGCATCGAACAGTTATATTTACTTATTAATGCATTTAGTTGAATTATTGATGTTCCTGTTTTTAATTTCACCACAAAATCATTTCCATAGCTTGATAGTTTGCCGTTGATGCCAACTATACATGCACGCGCATATAAAACAATTTTATTGGCACTAAGTGTTTGTGCAATGGATTTACCAATTCCTTCATCAGCAATTTTATCTAGTTTGATTTGACACTGATTCTTTATTGCAGTGAACTTTACAGAATCAGCAAACATTTTCGATTTTGTGGCAACAAGATTTTTTATTTCATTGATTGAATGACCTGCTGCGAAACCTACCACAATCTTTTTGTAGGTAACATTAAAGTAAATTTTTTCTCCCTTGTAATAATAAAATACTGCTTCGCTTGAAGGAGATTTTTGGTTTGTCTGCGCAAGCAATGTTATAGTAAAGGATTGCAGCACTATAACAAAAAGTAGTGCTTTCTTCATTAGCAAAAATTAATTGGTTTAATTAAACTGATTTTAAGATAGCAATTTAGTTCGGTTAAAGAATATATACGCGTAATTTATGTGAAAGACATGTTTCTGCTTGTATAAGTAAATCTTCCGGGAAGTTTAAAGAAATCTTTTGAAAAACAGAACTCTATCACAATGTGAGCCTTGAAGCATTACTCCTTAATCCATTTTAAATCTTTCGTGTATTTATCTGCAATTATTTTAATTGTATAAACACCGTTAGCAAATTGATCAACATTAAATGTAATATTGTTGCTGCCCTGTGAGAGTGCAACGTTCTTTTGCATAAGTACTTTGCCGTTTTCATCAGTTATTACAAATGTCGCTTTACTGTTGCCGGAATTTTCAATTCTTACATTTAATGTACTTATTGCCGGGTTAGGCATAATAGCAATAAGATCACCAATTATATTTTCTATTGGGGCAATATTTGAATAAGAAGCAGTACCATCTTTATCAACTATTTTTAAGCGATACCAGCTTTTACCGGGCAAAGGATTATTATCTGTGGCAGTATAACTAATTACCGAACTGCTATTGCCAGACGCAGTAACTTGTTTAAAACCGGTAAACGACTTTCCATCTCTACTTTTTTCAATAGTAAAATAAGCAGTATTAATTTCCTGTGCTGTTTGCCATTGTAATTGTACAGTATTATTTTTAAGCACAGCATCAAACGAAATTAAATGCACCGGAAGTGCGCTGCATATATTAGTTGCCGTACCCGAAGATGCTGTTTTCGCAGAATAATTATTTATGGTTGTATTTACTTCGTAAGTGGGTATGGTTGCATTAGCCAAAGTGCCAAAGTTTTGAAGGCTTCCAAAACTGTTTTGCGCCGAGCATGAGTTTGCATTAAAGTCAAGCTTCATAAAAAAATAATTATACAAGTCTGTTACATCCTGTGTTGCATAATTGCCGCTTGCCAGGTAACCATTATCATTTGTTTTTATAAGTGATTTAATTGTGCCTAAACTGTTTTTTGCAATTGTTTTCGTCCATTGCAACACGCCGCTGCTGTTCACTTTTAGCAGGTAATAAAAATTATCGCCGCCTAAGGAATGGTCACCAGCCGCAATATATCCGCCATCACTTGTTTCAACTGCTGTTGCTAAATAAATACTTGAATTGCTGATTTCAGTTGTTGACTTTGACCATAATAAATTACCGTTCTTATCAAGTTTTACCATAAACCCATCAGATAAAAAACTGCCTGATGCATCAGAAGCCGAACCAGTAATCAAGTATCCTCCGTCTGATGCAGGCAGAACTGAATATCCATCCACATTTTTATTATCAGCATAAAAACTGCGACTCCACAATACATTGCCGGAAGTATCTGTTTTTACAATGTAAGTTGAATCGCTGCTTCCGTTGGTGTTAATAGATAAAAAGACATATTTATTATCACTTGTTATTTTTAGATCAGATATAGAACTATAGCTTACATCAAAATATTTTTTCGACCAAACCACATTACCGTAACCCTTTGTTTTTACAATATAAGAATTCTGATGGCCGGGAATATCGCTGCTAAAAATATAACCGCCCATTACATAATCGCCATTTGTTTCCTGCAATAAAGCAGTGCCTTCACTGTAATTAAAATCGTCATATTCCTTTTTCCATTGCAGTGTACCGTCAACCTTGAATTTTAATAATGCCATCGTGTTGTTTATAACACCGCATACCGCAAAACCTTCATCGTTTGTATTAACTATAGCTTCGGCATTATCATATACACTACCGTCGCCGATGATCGTTTTCCAAAGAAGCTGACCATTAGTACCAATCTTAACTATATAAGCATCACCATTAATATCCTTCAGTTGGGAATAGCCGGCAGCAACATAATTTCCATCGGAAGATTGAATGGTCGAGAAAAGTCTATCATATTTATTTGTGCCTGCTGTTGAGGTAAAACGGTTTTGGCTAAAACAATTTATTGCAATAAAACAACAGGTAAAGAGTAGAAATCTTCTCATAAAAAATTTTTAGCGAAAGTTATAAAATATGATTAATAAAAAGATATTGTTTTATTATTAGGTTGATAAGGTGTTGGTATTGTAACATTCAACAGCAGCTTTGTATCATTTTTAATTTCAAGCAATAAATTTACCAGATAAAAGTTTACTATAAAATTGTCTGCTTGAGGGGAGTTCGATTAATATTATTTTTTTTATTGCTGATAACTGTCTTACCTGTTTCAGCGCAACTTTCCAATCTTCGTTTAAAAAAAATTCCGGCAAATAATTTTATTAAAATCGATTCATTAAGTATTGTTCCAAATACTTTTATTATTGAAGGATATGATACTTCTTATTATACACTCGATTGGTTAAACGCAACAATTCAGTTTAAAAAAAAATTACCTGCAGATAGCATACAGGTTTCTTATCGTGTCTTCAACACAAAATTAAATGCAGTTGCACAGCACTACAGGTATGACAGCATTAGAAATAATTTTATAGCGATTACACCTGCGCCAAAAAATAGAAACGATGAGAGTTTTTTAAATTTTGGTAAGCTGAATTACAGCGGAAGCTTTGGAAGAAGCTTAAGTATTGGTAACACACAAGATGCAGTTTTTAATTCGCAGCTTAATCTTCAGTTGAGTGGTTATATTGGCGACAGTATTCAACTGAATGCAGCTATCACAGATAATAACATTCCAATTCAACCTGATGGTACAACGCAACAGCTAAATGAATTTGATAAAGTGTTGTTGCAGTTCAGCAAAAAAAATTGGGAAATGGATTTAGGCGATATTGATCTGCGGCAAGATGAAAATTATTTTCTGAAATTCTATAAGCGATTACAAGGATTGTCTTATCAGCAACATTATGAAATTTCAAAAAATGTGAAGGGTAACACATTGCTTTCCGGCGCAATCGCAAAAGGAAAATTTGCACGCAATGTTTTTGAAGGGCAGGAGGGCAATCAGGGACCATACAAATTGCAAGGCAACAACAACGAATTATTTTTTATTGTACTTGCAGGTACAGAAAAAGTTTTTTTAAATGGTGTGCAGGTACAGCGCGGCGAAGACCAGGATTACATTATTAATTATAATACGGCAGAAATAATTTTTACGCCAAAGCAGATGATCACAAAAGATACACGCATACAAGTTGAGTTTGAATATGCGGATCGTAATTATTTAAATTCGATGTTGTACATCAACAACGATTTTCAGGTTGGAAAAAAACTAACAGTAAATGTTTCTGCTTACAGTAATGTTGATGCAAAAAATTCTCCGATAGATCAAACACTCGACAATCAGCAAAAACAATTTTTAGCAAATCTTGGCGATAGCATTCAGAATGCATTTTATCCTGTGAGCAGCATTGATACATTTTCTACCGGCAGAATTTTATATAAAAAATTAGATACGGTTTATAATGGAATTCATGATTCCATTTTTGTTTATTCAACAAATCCTGACAGCGCAAAATATAATTTGAATTTTATTGAAGTTGGCGCGAACAAAGGCAATTATGTTCCGCTGTTTAATGCAGCAAATGGAAACGTTTATCAATGGGTTGCTCCGCTAAATGGCGTTCCGCAGGGGAATTTTGAAGCAGCCAGTTTTTTAGTAACACCCAAAAAACAGCAGGTAGTTAATACAGGTTTTACATGGCAAATAGATAGCAAAACTGTATTAAGCGGCGCGTTTGCGTTTAGTGATTATGATGCAAATACTTTTTCAATAAAAGATAAATCGAATGATAAAGGTTATGCATCTAAGATTGATTTGACAAGAACAACATCTTGGAAAACAAAAAGAAAAACCCTGCAACTAAATACAATTGCAGATTATGAATGGGTTGATAAAAATTTTCAACCAGTTGAACGTTTGCGCGATCCGGAATTTACAAGAGACTGGGGCTTGCCGATATTAACTGAAGCGGCAACAGAACAATTGCCAACAGTAAGTTTTGAGTTGAAAGATGATAAAGAGAATGATGTGATGTATCGCTTTTCAAGCTATATAAGAAGCGATGGTTTTACAGGAATCCGCAATGAGATTCTGCATCATCAAACAATAGATAAATTTGAATTAACCGATGCCTTTAGTTTAACCAACAGCACAACGCCAAATGATAAAGGTTTTTTTCTTCGACCAAATATTGATCTGCATAAAACATTTTCATCTTTTAAAAATTACACGCTTGGCGCATCTTATTATATTGAACATAATGAGCAACGCAATATGCTTGCGGATACGGTAACGCCATTGAGCTATGCATTTGAAACATTTACTGCATACATAAAATCAGATGAACAAAAAGCAGACCACTGGTCGTTTAATTATTTTACAAGAAGCGATCAGTTACCGTTTTATAAATCACTCGTGCAAACAGACAGAAGCGACAACTATAATTTGCAGGCAGAGTTGTATAAAAACAGGCATCATCAATTTAGAATTGATGCAACTTATCGCCGGCTGTTTGTTTATAATATGCAGTTAACGCAACAACAACCTGATAATAGTTTGTTGGGAAGAGCTGAGTATAATGTAAATGAGTGGAATGGATTTCTAACGGGTAATGCGTTGTATGAAATTGGCAGTGGACAAGAGCAAAAAAGAAATTTTTCTTATGTGGAAGTTCCTGCCGGCACGGGTCAGTATGCATGGATCGATTATAACAATGATGGTATTGAACAGTTGAATGAATTTGAATTGGCAGCTTTTCCTGACCAGGCAAAATTTATTCGCATTTATACACCAACGGATGAATATATCAAAGCCAATTATACACAGTTTAATTATGCAGTAACATTAAATCCAAAAGTGTTTTTAAAAGCTGCAGGCGCATCATCATTCAATAAATTTATTACGCGTTTTGTTTTACAATCATCGCTACAAACATATAAGAAGCTGCAATCAAACGGGGCGCCAGCATACACGCCATTTAAAGGAAATATAAATGATACAAGTCTTATCAACTTAAATCATACATACAGCAATACTTTATCTTTTAACCGTTACAGTTCTGTTTGGGGAATTGATCTTACAAACATTTCTACTTACAATAAATCTTTGCTCACATATGGTTTTGAAACAACGCAACAAAAAGAATGGAATTTGAAAACACGCTATAATATCGGCAGAAATTATACACTACAACTTGAACAAAGAACTTCTGAAAATAGTTTGGCAACGCCATCGTTCGCGAATAGAAATTATGATATAAAAGGATATAGTGCAACACCGCAATTCATTTATACATCATCAACAAAATATAGAATTGAAACGTACTACCAGTTTCAGCAAAAGAAAAATGAACCCGCTTTTGGCGGGGAGGAAGCTATATTTAATTCGTTTAATATAGATGCGAAATACAACACAGTATCTAACACAAGTTTAATGGCAGGCTTTCAGTTTAGTAATATAAATTTTAAAGGCGACGATAACACAACAGTAAGTTATATTATGCTTGAAGGTTTATTGCCAGGCAAAAATTTATTGTGGAATATCAGCTTTACAAAACGGCTTGTAAATAACCTCGAAATAAGCATTCAATATGAAGGAAGAAAGCCTGCTAACACAAGAATTATTAATACGGGTACTGCAAGCATAAGAGCGCTGTTGTAGTTGCAGGTTCAGAGTGCTGGTTGCATGTTATAAATGAATAAATATTCACTTAAATTCAAGCGATATTAAATTATGCCTGCCAACTTTTATCTGCATTTTATAGTCAGGTAATTTCATCTCATTTTTTACTGCTTACATCGCACATTTCTTAGTTCTAATCTCATACTGCCGGCTTCACAGTTATCATTAACAGTTCATTTATAAACGGGCAGAAAATAAATACATCTCATATATAAATTCATTAACAACAAAAAACAAAAACATGAAAAAAATTTTTACGCTCACATTAACCTTGGTCATTTTAAGCTCTGCAGCGTTCTCTCAATCATTCTTTGCAAGGGTTTCATTCAACGTTCCATTTTTAAGAATTACACATATGCAACGCTATAATGAAGCTTATTCTTTCACCCAATATCAAAGGGATAATCAGATCGCAAGAATCAATGCAGAGTATAATGAAAAAGTAAGAGCCGCAATGAACTTAAACATTGGTGCAGGAAAAAAGATTGAACTTATCCAACAGTTGCAAAGAGGTAAGGCAAATCAAATCCAGGCAGTAAATGATCGTTTCTTTGATGCGAGAAACAAATACAACTATCAGCATTATGATCGCAATTATAATTGGATGAGATAATTCTTAGCAAAGGGGCAATTATAAAGTCTTCGCGAATAGCGGGGGCTTTATTGTTTAAATTCTTCTGAGATCGGGTCTGTAATTACTGGCAATTCTGCTTTAGCAACTGCAGCATGTTTTTTTTGAAGATGATTAAATGAAATGAGAAATACTATTAAAATTGCAACAGGTATTAATGAAAAATAAAATGCATTTTGTCCGCCGTATTTATCAAACACAAAACCTGTAAGCAAAGAACCTGTTGTGCCGCCGATTGCTGAAAAAATAATTATTAAGCCAGACATTACTCCATGTTTTGGCTTTGGCAATGAACTTAAAATAACGGAATTGATTGCAGGATAAACAGGCGCTAACAAAAGACCAATCAAAGGAAAAATATATGCGGCAACAGGCGCATCTAACCAGCCTGTAATGTTTCTTCCCGTTTCGTTTTTTGCAAGTGGCATCGCTATAATAATAAGAAGTGCAGCTAATAATAATGTTCCTACAAGCACATATAACCAATTCAATTTTTTTAATATTATTCCTGCAAGAAACCTTCCTAAGGCGGTTGAGCCGGCTAAAATACTTCCCATTTGTATGCTGAGAACAGCAGGCAACAACAAAACTTTATTATTGAATGTTGGCAAGAAGTTTTGAATGCTCTGTTCAATCAACACATAAAAAAATGCAGAGAAAATAAAAGCAAGAACTATTGGTTCTCTCATTAATTTAAACATGTCAACAAACTTTACAGACTCTGGTTTGCCTTCATCAGATTTTGCAGCTGATTCATCAAGCGGGGAGGAGAGTAACAATAAAAATGCGAGCAGTGCCAATCCACCCAATAAATAATATGCTTTAAGCCATGAGGTTGATTGCGGGTTTGCGTTATCAACAAAAGAGCTAAATATAAAATACAGTAAAAGATTGCCTACCATAAAAAAAGATTCAATAAAATTCATAAGGCTAATATGTTCTTTTGAATCTTTTGTTACAATACCAATAGTACTGTAAACACTCATTTTAATTAAAGCGAAACAACAACCAACTGCTACAAATAAAAGTTTTATTGCAAAAAAACTAGGTGTGTTTGGAATAATAAGACATACGAGCGAAACAATTCCCAACGCAAATAACATTGCTTTTTTATAACCAAACTTTGTTATAGAAGATGCAACCAGAAAAGATAAAATAGCAATGCTTAAATCTTTGCAGGGATCAATCCATGCTGCACCTTTTTTTGAAACGCCAAAATTGTTTTGCACTTGTAATATCGCAATGCCTGAGCTATTCAATAAAATAGCAAATACAAAATAGTTGATGAAGAGTGATAGTTTAATTCTCCAGTTATTCATAGCAATCGTTTTGTTTGGAATTTGAAAATACAGCTTTACTGTACAATTTGGCTATTAAATTATGTGTTAATCTTAATCATTAAAATTTTAACCGCTTTATTTTTGCGATTATTTAATTGGGTTGAAGACTTATAAACTTTACATATCAAAATTAATTGTGGTTTTAATCGCGTTGCAAATACTTAATTTAAGTATTGATACGCAAAATTTTCAACCACCGGAGCCAAGAAACACATTGAGCTATTTTAATGAAATGAATTCTGTTGTAGAATTCGTTACTGAAAAACTAATCACGAAGCGCGATACATTTCCTGAAAATAAAAAACAAAATAAAAACGGACCGCAGGTTCATAAACATACAACGATAACTACTTTTTTTCCGGCTGAGCAATTCGGCGAAAAAATTAATGCTTCCGGTCTTATAAATCACACTTGTTTCTTACCACTAACTTATAGTTTTATTTATACTAAAATACAGTTGCAGCCACCCAAAAGTTGTTGATCTATTCCTGTAACAGATGTGCTTCATCGCGTCTGTAGTTATTGCTTGCTTAAACAATAAGTCAGATTATCTTTTAATCAACAGCTTTAATGATCAAGTTATTTTCAAAATGCTTGAAAGCATTCATAGTATTTACAAGCATTTTCAGTTTTACAAAAATTCATGCCCAGTTATCATACGATACAGTTTCATTGTCTTTAAATGATGCGGAGAAACGTTTCGTTGACAGCAACCTTTTAATTCTTGCATCACACTTTAATGTTGATGCAAACAAGGCTCTTATTAAACAGGCAAAGCTTTGGAATAATCCCGTACTGAACACTGACCAGGTAATTGCCGCAGATGGCAGATTTTTCCCTTATGGAAAAGATGTAAATGGAGTTTTCAGCGGGCAATATTACATTCAACTACAGCAATTAATTGAAACAGCCGGTAAACGTGGCAAACAAATTAATATAGCAACAACAAATGAGCAAATAAGCGAATTGCAGCTTGAAGATCTTTTGAGAAACCTGCGCTTGCAGTTAAGAACAGATTATTACACCATTGCACAACAACTTAATAATAAAACGCTGTATCAAAATCAGCTTGTGCAATTGAATAATTTATTTAATGGCATGCAGGCGCAATTTAATGCCGGCAATATTGCACAGATTGAGTTGTTACGTGTGCAGGCAATTTTAGTTATGCTGCAGCAAGACATAACTGATTTAGATAAGTCAATTGAAAATTCTGAAACTGATATAAGAACATTGTTGCGGCTAAACACAAATGTTTTTGTGAAGCCAAGTGATACAACTGCAAATTTGTTTGCGCCTTCGCTTAACATGGATTCTTTAATTCAAACGGCGAAAGAAAACAATCCATATTATTTGTTGCAGCAGCAGCAATATGTTTTGCAGCAGCAAAATCTTTCTTATCAAAAAGCGTTGCGCGTACCTGATGTTACGGTGGGTCCAAACTTCGATCGCAATTCGAATTTTGCACCTAACTATTTTGGACTTGGAATTTCTTTGCCGATTCCGTTGTTCAACAAAAACCAGGGCAACATACAATCTGCAAATTTTAATGTAAAGCAGCAGCAGGCAACTGTTTCAAATGCTGAAAAAGAATTAGAGAATAACGTATTTAATGCTTATCAAAATCTTTTGCTTTCGATAAAACAGAATAGCGAGGAGCAAAAAGATTTTTATCAGAAGTACAACGCAATTTTTCAAAACATGCTGAAGAGTTATCAGCAAAAACAAATAAGTCTTTTAACGTTTGTTGATTTTGTAACGGATTATACAAATCTGCAACAAAGATTTTATCAGCAGCAACTCAATCTTAATCTATCAAAAGAAAACCTCAATTACCAGGTTGGTATTGATGTAATACAATAATTAACTATGAAACACTTTTCGTTTATAACACTGTTTTTTTTATTGTGCATTTTTTATTCGTGCAAACAGAAAAATACTGACAGTGATACAACACAACAACCTTTTTGTTTAAGTGATACAATGCAACACATGATTGCAATTGATTCTGCAGGGTTATGCAAAATTCAGGATGAAATCCACTTAACCGGTGAAGTAAATTTTGATGACAACAATGTAGTAAAAATTTTTCCGCGCAGTGGCGGGCAGGTTGTTGAATGTAAAGTGAGTTTGGGTGATAAAGTGGAAGCTGGTCAAACACTCGCTGTTATTAAGAGTGCAGACATTGCGGGCAACTATGCAGATCTTACGCAGGCGAACGCAGATGTTGCCATTGCAAAACGTGAACTGGATAACGAATCATCTTTATACAACAACGGCATTGCAAGTGAAAAAGATTATGAAGAAGCAAAAGATAATTACAATAAAATTCTTGCAGAGAAAACCAAACTGCAATCACTCATAAATATTAATGGCGGAAACAATACAGCAAGCGGCGGCACTTACACGCTTGCTTCACCAATAAGCGGATACATTGTTGAGAAAAATATTAATGCCGGAAATTTTATTCGTGAAGATGCAGGTGATAATCTTTTTACAATTTCTAATTTAAAAGATGTGTGGGTTTTGGCGAACGTGTTTGAAACAGATATTCCACGCATTCAAAATGGCTTAAACGTGAGTATTAGTACGCTTGCTTATCCTGATAAAATTTATAGCGGCACTATTGATAAAAGCAGTGAAGTACTTGATCCTGTAAACAAGGTCATGAAAGTTAGAGTGCGTTTGCAGAACCCGGGCATGGAATTAAAGCCCGGCATGTTTGCAAACGTTGTGGTTACACATGAGCTTGACAGCAGCGCTGTTTGCATTCCATCGGGTGCTGTGATTGATGATAACGGCGATAAATACGTTGTTGTTTATAACAGCAATTGCGATTTAAAAGTGCAACCGGTTAACATCTTGCAAACTACAGGCGATAAAACATACATCGCTTCCGGTTTGCAAAGAGGGCAAAAAGTAATTACAAAAAACGCGATCCTGTTGTACAGTGAATTAGCAGGCGAATAATCAGCATATAATTAGAAATAACAATGAACAAGTTTATAAGACGAATAATATATTTTTCTCTTCGCCACCGCTATTTTATTTTTTTCATGACGGCGGTGCTTGCTGTAATTGGCTTTGTGAGTTACAAGAACACGCCGATTGAAACATTTCCTGATGTTACCAATACACAAATTATTATCATCACGCAATGGCCGGGAAGAAGCGCAGAAGAAGTTGAAAAATTTATAACCATTCCGCTTGAAACAGAATTAAACAGTGTTCAAAAGAAAATAAATCTTCGTACTACATCTGCATTTGGTTTAAGTTATATAAGAATAATTTTTGATGATGATGTAGACGATCCTTTTGCTCGGCAACAAGTGTTGGCAAGAATTGGTAATGCTGATTTGCCCGATGGCGTTAAGCCTGAAATTGAGCCACCATATGGCCCGACAGGAGAAATATATCGCTACACTTTAGAAAGTAAAACGCGCAACATTCGCGACCTGTATGCAATTCAGCAATGGGTTTTAGACCGGCAGTTTAAATCGGTGCCGGGTGTTGCAGACGTAAACGTTTTTGGTGGTGAAGAAAAAAGTTATGAAGTAAGTGTGAACCCTGCTTACCTGACAAAGTATGGCTTATCTGCATTGAATGTTTATGATGCCGTTGCAAGAAGCAATATAAATGTTGGTGGAGATATGATTGAAGCAAATGGTCAGGCGTTTGTTGTAAGAGGCATTGGCTTAATAAATAATATTGATGAAATCAAAAATATCATCATCACAAAAATTAATGGTGTTCCTGTTTTAGTAAAAGATGTTGGTGATGTGGAAGAAACCGGAAAGCCCAGGCTGGGCCAAGCTTCCAGAGATACAGCCAAGGATGTGCTTGAAGGAATTATTGTGATGCGCAAAGGAGAAAATCCAAGCGTTGTGCTCGATTCAATTCATTCCAAAGTAAAAGATCTTAACGAAAATGTTTTACCAAGAGATGTTAAGATCAACACGTTTTACGATCGCACAACATTAATGGATTACTGCACGCACACAGTATTACATAATTTATCTGAAGGCATTATACTCGTTACTGTAATTGTGTTTTTATTTATGGCGGACTGGCGAACAACTGTTACAGTTGCCATCATTATTCCTTTATCATTACTGTTTGCATTTATGTGTATGCGCATAAAAGGAATGACAGCGAATTTACTTTCTATGGGCGCGGTTGATTTTGGAATTATCATAGATGGTGCCGTTGTAATGGTTGAAGGTTTATTTGTTGCATTGGATGCACGCGCAAAAGAAGTGGGAATGGAAAAGTTTAATAAGCTGGCAAAACTCGGCTTATTTAAACAAGTAGGAACGGAGATGGGAAAATCAATTTTCTTTTCAAAGCTTATTATACTTACTTGTCTTATTCCAATATTTTCTTTTCAAAAAGTTGAAGGAAAAATGTTTTCTCCTTTAGCTTATACTTTGGGTTTTGCATTATTAGGTGCGCTGATATTTACGTTAACACTGGTGCCTGCCTTATCAAGTATTCTTCTCAAAAAAAATGTAAGAGAAAAGCACAATGTAATTGCTTTATTTTTTGAAAATGGTGTTACGTCACTATTTAAAAAAGTTTACAGGTATCCATACATGAGTATTGCCATAGCACTCACAATAATGGCGCTTACTTTTTTTTCTGTGAAATTTTTAGGTACCGAATTTTTGCCGGAATTAAATGAAGGTGCATTGTGGGTGGAAGCTGAGTTGCCAATGAGTGTAAGCTTGCAGGAATCTGAAAGTGTATCGCAGAAGATGACACAGATCATCAGCAAATATCCTGAAGTGCAGGAAACACTTGCACAAGTTGGAAGAACAAATGATGGCACAGATCCGGAAGGGTTTTTTAATGTGCAAATTGATGTTGCATTAAAACCAAAAGATAAATGGCCAAA
>JBEHXR010000011.1:0-27569 GCA_048498595.1 Bacteroidota bacterium | reverse complement strand
GAAAGAGAGACTAAGAATTTATAATAAATCTATTCAGGAATTTGCAAAATCAACACCAAAGAAATATGATGTAATTATTTCTAATCCGCCATTTTTTGAAAACGATTTAAGGAGCGAAAACAAGAAACGCAATCTTGCTTTACACAGCGATGAACTTTCTTTAGCAGAATTAGTTTCTATTATTGAAAGACTATTAAAAAAGGATGGAAACTTTTTTTGTTTGCTGCCTTATCATCGCACAAAATATTTTGAGGAATTGTTATTTAAATATAGGCTGCATGTGAAAGAAAAAATTTTTATTAAACAAACACCAAAACATAATTATTTCAGAACGATATTTTGGGTTGATAGGTTAGCAACGGCGCTTATTGAATCTGAAATAATAATTATGGATGAAAATGAATACAGCAGTGAATTTAAAAAATTGCTGAAAGATTATTATTTGCATTTATAATATAACCATAAACTACAAACTATTTATGTATCTCGCTTGTAAAATGAAATTGTATATCGGGATTATTGGTAATTTCTGTATTTAAAAACCATTCGCTCTGCGCCAAATAAACAGGATGATCATCTTTATCCATTGCAGAATTTTGTTGTTTGAAGCGAAGAAAATCATCGAGCTTTTTTTCATCGTTACTCGTTAACCAGCAAGCTTTATAAAATGGTAACACTCTAAACTCGCAGGCTGCACCATATTCATGCAACAAACGATATTGAATAACTTCAAACTGCAACTCTCCTACACAACCAATAATTTTTTTATTGCCACCAAACTGCGTGAACAATTGCGCAACGCCTTCATCTGTTAACTGCGTAATGCCTTTTTCAAGTTGCTTTGTTTTCATCGGATCTTTATTCACCAGCTCTTTAAAAATTTCCGGTGAAAAAGATGGAATGCCGGTGAAATAAAAATCTTCTCCTTCTGTTAATGTATCACCAATTTTAAAATTGCCTGTATCAAACAAACCAACAACATCGCCGGCATAAGCATCTTCAATAATGTCTTTACTTCTTGCCAAAAAAGAATATGGATTACTAAAACGAAAATCTTTATTTAAACGCACATGATGATAATAAGTATTGCGCTCAAACCTTCCGCTGCAAATACGCATGAACGCGATTCTATCACGATGTCGCGGATCGAGGTTTGCATGAATTTTAAAAACAAATCCGCTGAGTTTATCTTCATCAACATCAACAATACGCTTTGTTGTTTCGCGATCAAGTGGCTCAGGTGCAATCTTTATAAATGTTTCAAGCAATTCTTTTACCCCAAAGTTGTTGATCGCACTTCCAAAAAATACCGGCGCTGTTTTGGCTGATAAATAATCTTCCACATTCAATTTACCATAAACACCTTCGATCAACTCAACATCTTCGCGCAAATTTGCGGCATCGCTTTCTCCTATCTTTTCATCTAATATTTTATCATTCAAATTTTCAATTATCAAACTATCTTCTTCATTAGCTTTTGTGTTTGCCGTAAACAATAGCAAATTCTTTGCATCAAGATTGTACACACCTTTAAAATCTTTTCCACTATTAATCGGCCACGTCATGGGATGCAATTGGATCTTCAACTCTTTTTCAATTTCTTCCAATAAATCAAACCGGTTTTTTCCATCGCGATCCATCTTATTTATAAAAACAATTACCGGCGTATTACGCATGCGGCACACTTCCATCAATCTTCGCGTTTGCTCTTCCACACCATTTACGCTATCAACTACCAACACTACGCTGTCAACCGCAGTAAGCGTTCTGTAAGTATCTTCTGCGAAATCTTTATGACCGGGTGTATCTAATAAATTGATGAGAAAATTTTTATACTCGAAAGTCATCACACTTGTTGCAACAGAAATTCCACGTTGTCTTTCAATTTCCATGAAATCGCTGGTAGCATGTTTTTTTATTTTGTTGCTCTTAACGGCGCCTGCAGTTTGGATGGCGCCGCCAAACAACAAAAACTTTTCAGTTAATGTTGTTTTACCGGCATCGGGGTGAGAAATGATTGCGAATGTTCTGCGACGACTAATTTCCTTTGCGTATTTCATTTAGCGAATAGTTGATAGTTCATAGTTCATGGCTTTGCTATTAGCTATTTGCCATGACCTATTACCATTTTCAGGCGCGCAAAGGTAAGGGCAGGAAAACTCGCATCAAACATTGATGAGGTATTTTAAGATAATTATGCAGATTGATTAAAATGGATTTTCCTCTTCAAAACCTTCGTCAAATTCATTCATCTTACTTCCTTTCTGAATAAATAAGCGTGCATTGTTATCGCCGCCTTGCGGTTGTGATGGCGAAGGACCTAAAGGTTTCCAGTTGCCGCCACCATTGCCGGGATTAAATGAAGGACCAGAATCATTATCCCATTCTTCAAATTTTTGTATATGCAGCAAAGCGCGAAGCTTAATATTTTCAAGTGAGCCGTTTCTGTGTTTGGCAATTTTTATATGCGTTTCGCCACGGGTGCTTTCACCATTTTCATTTGCATAGGTTTCATAATATTCCGGGCGATAAATAAACATAACCATATCTGCATCCTGTTCAATCGCACCAGACTCACGCAAGTCACTCAATTGCGGCATCTTACTTTCTTTACGCGTTTCAACTGCACGACTTAACTGGCTAAGCGCAATAATTGGAATGCCTAATTCTTTTGCAAGCGCCTTCAGGTTGCGTGAAATATTACTTATCTCCTGTTCACGATTTGCACCACGATCACTTGTGCCACTCATCAACTGCAAATAGTCAATAATTATTAAACCAACATTGTGTTTGTTTACAAGGCGGCGCGCTTTTGCACGAAATTCGAATATGTTTAAAGCAGCAGTATCATCAATAAAGATGGGCGCCTGCTCTAATTTTTTTATACCCTTTGTATGTAATTGCTGATACTCGTACTCTTCTAATTTTCCGCGTGCAATTTTTTCGAGCATGATTTCGCTTTCCGCAGAAAGAATACGTTGCACC
Source organism: Bacteroidota bacterium (assembly GCA_048498595.1). GTDB lineage: Bacteria > Bacteroidota > Bacteroidia > Chitinophagales > Chitinophagaceae > Parafilimonas. The sequence continues at coordinate 24,584 of JBEHXR010000011.1, read as the reverse complement.
AATTGGGATGCGCTCATTTCAAGCGAAAAAATTCCAACGCCGGTTGGCTTTACAGGATGCAACGCAGCATTGCGCGCAAGATTTAATGCAAATGCAGTTTTACCAACTGAAGGTCGCGCAGCAAGAATGATTAAGTCTGTAGGTTGCCATCCATAAGTAACACGATCAAGACTTGGAAAACCGCTCGGTACGCCGGAAATATCTTCCTTCTTCGTGCGCAATTCATCAATGCGGTTGATTGTTTTAGCTAAAGCATTTCCAATATCCTCATAATTTTTCTTGAGATAGTTATTGGTGATATTGAACATTTTTGTTTCGCTGTCATCAAGCAAATCAAAAACATCAGTGCTGTCCTCATAAGCATCGCCAATAATTTCACCACTGATGCGTATTAACTCCCGTTGAATAAATTTTTGAAGAATGATGCGTGAATGCGCTTCTATGTTCGCAGTTGAAACAACCGCATTCGTAAGCTTTGTAATGTAGTAAGGTCCGCCAATTTCATCAAGTTTGCCGAGTGTTTTTAATTCCTCCACCACGGTAAGCATATCTATCGGCAAACTTTTTTGTGCAAGATTTTGAAACGATTTGAAAATTTCCTGGTGCGCATCTACATAAAAACATTCGGGTTTTAATATTTCGATAATTGTATCAAAAGCACTTTTTTCAAGCATAATAGCGCCAAGTACAGCTTCTTCCAAATCTCTTGCCTGCGGCGGTATTTTGCCATAAACCATCGTGCTTAAATCAAGAGAACTTTTTCTGCGTACACGACGATCTTTATTCTGGTTAACAATTTCCATTTATGTAAGTTAATGTGGTTAGTATTTTCGAACAGCTGGTTAAGGTTAAGCAATCGTTACCGGAATGTTTCCTTAACGTTATCTGAAAAACGAGCGACGAATGTAAATTCAAAATCAACCGAAGAAAAAATTTTATTGTATTAATATTTATCAAGCAACATTCCACAAGTTTATCAACATTATTTAAAACGTTATCAAAAAGAACATTATTTGTTTTCAACAATTTTAAAAGATATTTCAAAAAAACAGCACAATAATTCACAAGCAGAAAGTGCAAAAGTTTTTTTTAGATTAATGATTGTTATAAAAAAATAATTGTGTATCTGCGGAAACAATTTTATTGTTCTATGCTTAAGTTGAAACTATATTTTTGCAGGAATTGACAAGCAATGAAGATATCTTATAACTGGTTAGCAAAATATTTGCCCGAGAAAATAGAGCCGGAGAAATTATCTGAAATACTTACGTCTATTGGGCTTGAAGTAGAGTCGTTGGAATTTTATGAAAATATACATGGTGGTTTAAAAGGATTGATTGTAGGTAAAGTTTTAACTGCAGAGCAACATCCTAATGCAGATAAATTAAAATTAACGACAGTTAATGTTGGTAAAGAAGTTTTGCAAATTGTTTGCGGCGCACCGAATGTAGCAGCAGAACAAAAAGTAATTGTTGCACCGGTTGGTGCAACTATTTTTCCGGTAAACAACGTGCCGGTTACAATGAAGGTTGCAAAAATCAGAGGCGTTGAAAGCTTTGGAATGATTTGCGCTGAAGATGAAATTGGTTTAGGAACGAGTCATGCGGGAATTTATATTTTAAGTGATGATGCAAAGGTTGGCGATGATGCATCAAACTATTTTAATATTTATACAGACTGGATTTACGAAATTGGTTTAACACCAAATCGAATGGATGCAATGAGCCATATAGGTGTGGCGAAAGATGTTTGCGCATGGCTTTCTTATCACAACAACAAAATCACCAAACCTAATTTGCCATTTACAAACGAAACAAAAAACACAAATGGCAAAAATGAATTTGAAGTAATTATTGAAAATGCAAATGATTGCAAAAGATATTCTGGTTTATATATAAAAGATGCACAGATTAAAGAATCGCCGGATTGGCTAAAGAATTTTTTAGTTGCAATTGGACAACGCCCTATTAATAATGTTGTTGATATAACCAATTTTGTTTTGCATGAAACGGGTCAGCCACTACATGCGTTTGATGCAGATGCATTAACATCGAAAAAAGTTGTAATTAAAAATTTACCCGAAGGAACAAGTTTTAAAACGCTCGACGATACTGAAAGGAAATTAAGCAGTAAAGATTTAATGATTTGTAATAATGATGAGCCTGTTTGTATTGCCGGTGTTTTTGGTGGAATTGGAAGCGGTGTTACAAATAATACTAAAAATATTTTCCTCGAAAGCGCATGGTTTAGTCCATCAACAATAAGACAAACTTCTTTAAAGCATGGATTAAGAACAGAAGCTGCAATAAGATTTGAAAAAGGTGTTGATATTTCAGGAACGGTAAATGCTTTGGAAAGAGCAGCCTCATTAATTAGAGAAATTGCGAATGCAAAAATTGCAGGTAATGTAATTGATGTTTATCCAAATGAAATAAAAAAGAAAAATGTTACGCTTAACTATGTTTATCTAAAAAAGTTGAGTGGTAAAACTTACGAACCATCATCTGTAAAAAATATTCTTGTGGCTTTAGGTTTTGAAATATTAATTGAAAGATCTGAAGAAATAAGCGTGGCAGTTCCTTTAAGCAAAAGCGACATTTCATTACCAGCCGACATTGTTGAAGAAATTGTAAGAATTGATGGACTTGATAATATCGACCTTTCAAAATCAATTACAATAACTCCCGCAAAACAAGGCAACGCAGTTAGTGAGCAATTAAAAGAAAAAATTGCGCAATTATTAATTGGCTTAGGTTTTAATGAAATTGTTACAAATTCTATTACCAACAGCAAACTTTTCTCAGAAAAAAAACTTTCTAATGCTGTAAGATTGCTGAATAATTTGAGCGAAGATCTTGATATTATGCGACCAACAATGTTAGAAACCGGACTTGAGATTTTAGCTTATAATATCAATAGAAAAAATAACAATCTTAATTTTTTTGAATTCGGTAAAACATATCAAAATAATAATGGCAATTACACAGAAACAGAATACCTGTGTTTTTGGATAACTGCTAAAAATGAAATTCAAACCTGGAAACAGAAAACTCAAAAACCTGATTTTTTCACTGCAAAAGGTGTGATAAAAAATTTATTTACTGCAATCAATATTATCGGTACTGAGTTTTCAAAAATTGAAGAAACTGAAAATGGTCTTCAACAAAAAATTTTTTCAAACAATATTGAGATTGGAAGCTTAACAAATATCGACACCAGGTTTTTAGACAAATTTGATATTAAACAAAGCGTTGTGTTTGCAGAGTTGAATTATAAAAATCTTTTGTCTGCAAATACAAAAAAAGAAATTGTTTTTGAAGAAATTCCGCAGAATCCCGCAGTAGAACGAGATCTGGCAATAGTTGTAAATAAAAATGTAAAATATGCAACGGTTGAAGAAATGGTGCGTCAATTAAATCTTCCTTTTTTACAAAAATTTTCCTTGTTTGATATTTTTGAAAGTGATAAAATTGGAAAAGAGAAAAAATCATTAGCCATTAACTTTACTTTCTTAAATAAGGAAAGAACATTAACGGATGCTGATGTAAATTCAACAATGGAAAAAATAATACAGCAACTTAAGAATAGTTTGCAGGCAGAAATAAGAAATAATTAAAAGAATTATGGAAGATCTAAGTACAGATATTAAAAAACTTCACGAAAGCCTGCAGCTTTTACTTAAACAATACAAACAATTACTAAAAGAAAATGAGGTATTAAAGAGCAATATAAACGAGCTGCAAAAACAATCAGCACAAAAAGATGTTCTTATTCAAAATGCCCAGGAAAAAACAATAGCTGCAAATGTTGCTAATTTATATACCGCTGAAGAAAAAAAAGCCCTTCAACAAAAAATCGATTTTTATTTAAAGGATATTGAAAAATGTTTTTCACTTCTTAATGCGTAAATATGGAAGAACTATTACCGGCTAATATTTTAATTGGGGATAGAAATTATCGCCTGCGAGTAAGACCGGAGGATGAAGAAAAATTACGCAAAACTGTGAAATTGATTAACCAGAAAATTATTGAGTATAAAACGAACTTTGCCGGCAAGGATATGCAAGACTACGTGGCAATGGTATTGATCTGGCTGGCAACTGAACAAGACGAGAGCCATTCTTCCACTGCAAACACCGGCGAATTAAAAAATAAAATACAAAACTTGCAATCTTTAATTGAGCAAGCCTTAAAATAAAAAAACCTCGTTGAAAACAACAAGGTTTTTATATTAGCCCCCGAAATACTTAATTAATTTTTACTGTATAATAACCTGAATAAGTCCAGTTACCATTACTATCTTCAAAACGCAACATGTAATACATCACGTCACCTTTTATATTATTGTCCTGAAAGGAATAACTTTTTGGCGATTCAGAATTACTTTCTGTATTTACACCTTGTATTGTACAAAATGTATTTACCGAAGCACTACTCATCAATTCAATTCGTTTAATGTTGTTCTCGTAAGCAGTAGAAAAGTTTACAGTAACTCCACTGCTTGAAACCTGGGAAGCCTGTAAATCCTTCACTTCAACATTTGCATTTTTAAAAAATACAGCTTGGTATGCGGCCCCAGGTGAACTAACGTCTTTCTTTGAACAAGCAACTAAAAAAAGCCCCGTAACAAAAACAAATATTAACTTTTTCATTTTAAAATTTATCTGTTTACGGGTACGAATTAAAAACGGGTATTTACTTAATGCCAAATGAAATGCCAACCACTTTTTAATTTTTTTCATATTGACTTTCAGTGTTTTAATAAAAACAGATTTTTTATTTTTTCCAATTATGAGACAAACGATTCCAATTATGAAAATAAAAGAGTTTTCATGATGTATCAGTGGTTATTTAACTTCGCCATTAGTTTCAAAAAAATTATATAGTGTTTAAAAATCAAATACATGAATCTAACAGAAATAATAATAGGGGGAATAGCTTGCTTGCTTATCGGAATCGTCTTAGGCAAAATCATTTTTTCAAAAAATACCAAAAAGAAGATTGAAGATGCAGAGAATGATGCAAAACAAATTATATCAGCAGCAGAATTAAAGGCTGAAACAACCAAAAAAGAAAAAATCTTAGAAGCCAAAGAAAAGTTTGTTCAGCTAAAGGCTGAATTTGATAAAGAAGTTTTAGAACGTAATAAAAAATTAGGTGATGTAGAAAACAGGCTTAAGCAAAAAGAAATATCTGTAAATCAAAAAGATTCTGCCCTCGAAAAACAAATAAAAGAAAATGAAGTAATCAAAGAAAATCTAAACAGGCAACTTGAAGTAGTTGCTCAAAAAAGAAATCAACTTGAAAAACACCAGGAAGAACACATAAAAAGACTTGAAAAGATTGCCGGATTAACAGCAGAAGAAGCAAAGGGACAGTTAATTGAAAGTTTAAAACAGGAAGTTCAAAATCAGGCAATACAATTACAACAGGAAGTAATTGAAGAAGCGCGTCAAAAAGCAAATAAAGAAGCGAGAAAAATTATTATTCAGTCTATACAACGTACCGCCGCGGAACAAACCATTGAGAACACAGTAACCATTTTCAATCTTGAAAGTGATGAAATTAAAGGTCAAATAATTGGCAGAGAAGGTAGAAATATTCGTAGCATAGAAGCGGCAACAGGAGTTGATCTTATTGTTGATGATACGCCTGAAGCAATTGTGCTTTCGTCTTTTGATCCGTTGCGCCGCGAAATAGCAAGATTAAGCTTACAAAGATTAGTTGCAGATGGTAGAATTCATCCTGCACGCATTGAAGAGGTGGTAGAAAAAACGCGTAAGCAGCTTGAAGAACAAGTTATAGAGATTGGTGAAAGAACAGTAATAGAATTAGGCATTAATGGTTTGCACAAAGAGTTAATTCGTATTGTTGGAAAGATGCGTTTCCGTTCTTCATATGGACAGAATTTATTAATGCATAGTCGTGAGGTGGCAAATTTGTGTGCAACAATGTCTGCTGAACTTGGCTTAAGCCCTAAACTTGCTAAACGCGCCGGTTTGCTGCATGATATAGGAAAAGTACCCGATGAAGAAACAGAATTAAGTCACGCTTTATTGGGAGCAAAACTTGCAGAAAAGTATGGCGAAAATCCTGCTGTAGTAAATGCCATTGGTGCACATCATGATGAAATGGAAATGCAATATATAATTTCTCCGATTGTGCAAAGTTGTGATGCCATAAGCGGTGCAAGACCTGGTGCCCGCAGAGAAATTATGCAGCAATATTTGCAACGCATAAAAGATTTGGAGACTTTGGCAATGAATTATAATGGGGTAGAAAAAGCATATGCAATACAAGCCGGCAGGGAATTAAGAGTAATTGTTGAAGCGGAAAAGGTTACCGATACCGATAGTGATAAGCTTAGTTTTGAGATTGCGCAAAAGATTCAAAATGAAATGACTTACCCGGGACAAATTAAAGTAACGGTAATAAGAGAAAAAAGAGCAGTTAATTTAGCTAGATAAGTTAAGCTTCGTTTTTATTTGGAAGTTCTTAATACTACGGTTACCTTTGCACTCCTCAAAAAATTGGGTTATGAACGCAGCAGTACAATTTGTTCACGAACAACTAACAAGCAAAAAGAAACATCCTAAATTTAAGGCAGGTGATAACATCACGGTAAATTATAGAATTGTTGAAGGCGGAAAAGAACGTATTCAAAGTTTTCGCGGTGATGTTTTAAAAGTTCAGGGAGCAAATGCTACTGCAACCTTTACTGTTCGTAAAATCTCCGATGGAATTGGTGTAGAAAGAGTTTTTCCTTTCTTTTCACCGAATGTTGAATCGATTGTTTTAAATAAAGTAGGAAAGGTTCGCCGCGCAAGATTATATTACTTAAGAAGCCGCAGCGGAAAAAGCGCAAGAATTAAAGAAAAAAGAATGTAATTCTTTTAAGATTTATTTCCTGCCGCACTTATCTTTTTACTGTACATTTGTTTTCTAAATATTTTATTATGAGTTCTCCTGGTATTTCTGAATGGGTCCTTATCATCCTTGCTGTATTAATTTTATTTGGCGGAAGAAAAATACCTGAATTTATGAGGGGTTTAGGAAAAGGTATTCGTGAGTTTAACGATGCAAAGAATAATGTGCGCAGAGAACTTGAAGATGGCATTAACGAAACGCCATCTCAATCTGCAAATAATAAAGCACAATCAAGCACTACTTCTACCACTACCACACAGCCATAGATTTAAATAATAGCCTTTGTTTAGCTTCTTCTCTATCAAAGACTATCAATCTTTGTTGTTAAATGAAAAGACAACCTGCAAAGAGATTGTTTCTTTTTATTTGCGCAAGATCAAAGCAAATAGTCATCTCAATACATTTCTTGAAGTATATGAAGATGAAGCTCTGCAACGAGCAGAACAGCTTGATAAAAAAAGAGCATCCGGAAGCACATTAGGTAAACTACACGGTGTAGTTGTTGGCTTGAAGGATATTATTGCTTACAAAGGACACAAACTTTCCGCATCATCAAGAATACTCGAAAATTTTCAGTCGCTTTATAATGCAACAGTTACTGAAAGATTGTTGAAGGAAGAAGCAATAATCATCGGCAGGCAAAACTGTGATGAATTTGCCATGGGAAGCAGTAATGAAAACTCTGCTTTTGGGAATGTGCTTAATGCTGCCGATAATAGCCGTGTTCCAGGTGGTTCTTCAGGCGGTTCTGCGGTTTCTGTTCAAGCAGATCTTTGCATGATTAGTTTAGGAAGCGATACGGGAGGTTCAGTTCGGCAGCCTGCTGATTTTTGCGGCCTTGTTGGATTAAAACCTTCGTATGGCAGAGTTTCAAGATATGGATTGATTGCATATGCATCTTCATTTGATCAGGTGGGCATCTTTTCAAAAAATATTGATGATGCTGCACTGGTGCTTGATGTAATTTCCGGGGTTGATGATTTTGACAGTACTACAATAACAAACAACTTTAAAGCAGATTTATTAGACGATTCTTCTGAAAAAAAATTTAGAATTGGTTATTTCCCTTCAACTTTAGAGCATCCAAGTCTTGATGCAGAAATTGCTCATCATCAAAAAAAATTTATAACTGAATTATCTGGTCAAAACATAGAAATAAAACCAATAGAATTTGATTTGCTTGAATACATTGTTCCGGCTTATTATATTTTAACAACAGCGGAAGCATCAAGCAATCTTTCGCGTTACGATGGAGTAAAGTTTGGTTCATCGTTTTCTTCAAATGATCTTACAGAAAAAATAAAATTAACGCGCAGCAATTTTTTTGGAAAGGAAGTGAAGCGACGAATTATGCTGGGCACTTTTGTTTTGAGTGAAGGCTACTACGACGCTTATGTAACCCAGGCGCAAAAAATAAGACGCATCCTAATAGAAAAAACAAAATCTATTTTTTCTGAAGTTGATGCAATCATCTCACCGGTTTCTCCAACAACTGCATTTAAATTCAATCAAAAAAATACAAACCCGGTAGAAATGTTTTTAGCAGATATTTTTACGGTGTTTGCAAATCTTACCGGCATACCTGCAATATCAATTCCTTTATTTAAACACTCGAATGGAATGCCGTATGGTCTTCAGCTTATGGCTTCTCATTCAAATGAATTAATTTTACTGCAACTTTCTAAAAAGCTTATTGAGATAAAGAATAGTTTAAATAATTAGACGATACTAATCGTTCTGAAATTTTAAAACATGAAGGCAATGCATTTAAGTAGTTTATTGAAAGTGAAATTTGTTTTCTTTACAAATAGTCAAATTCGATCTGCAACATTCCTTTCTTGCTTTCTTTTAATTTCTTCTTTTGCAAATGCGCAATCTTTATTAAATCGTGCGAATGCAACCACTATTCATCCCGATACAACAGTAAAATCTTTTGCATCGAAACCAGTAGTTGACAGTTCTAAAATATTTTTAAATCTTCTTGCTTCCGATAACAATCAATCTATCGTTCATTATTCGATGAACCCTGAAGTGAAATTGTTTGCAGACGATTACATACGCACGCATACAAATTATTTCAACAACATGAAAGTTTGGGGGAAACCTTATTTTGATTTGTATGACCATATTTTAAGTTCTTATGGAGTTCCTGTTCAATTAAAATATTTATCGGTAATTGAAAGCAGCTTAAGCAGTAACGCAGTTTCCTGGGCAGGAGCAGTTGGCCCATGGCAAATTATGGAAGATGCTGCGCAGCAACATGGCTTACGCACAGGCAATTATGACGATAGATTAGATTATGTAAAAAGCACAAACGTTGCTGCGCAAATTCTTAAAAATTTATACGCAAAGTATAAAGACTGGCTTTTAGTAATTGCTGCTTACAATTGTGGCGAGGCAAATGTTGATCGTGCAATAACAAAGGCACAAAGCAATAATTTTTGGAACATTCAATATTATCTGCCGGAAGAAACACGCAATCATGTAAAAAAATTTATTGCCACACATTATTATTTTGAAGGAGATGGCAGCATCGTAACCATGACTGCCGATGAAGCAAAAAATTTTATTGCTGATACACCAACAATTAAAAACGATTCCTTTGCTTCAATTGCTGCAAACGCAACCACAATAAATATTTATGGTAAATACAATTCTGCTGTAATTGCAAATGCATTAACGATAGATATTAATTTGTTCAATCAACTTAATCCAAATATGGACATTGTGCTTGCTAAAGGTGATATCTATCCATTAAGATTGCCTGCTGATAAGGCAGAATTTTTTCAATCAAAGAAGAGCGAAATTTTAAAGCAAAGCGTAGAGCTTTTTTTAAACGCGGCAAACTCAACAACTACAAATAAATAATCAGCTCAATACTTTTTCAATTGCAGAAGCTTTTAGCCTGCATTCTTTATATTCACTTTCTGCATCTGCATAAATTGTAATTCCGCTGCCTACAAAGTAGTTTAGATACTTATTGTCTTCATTATAAAAAATGCTTCGTATCACTACATTAAAATCAAAGTTTTTTTGTGGCGTAATGTATCCAACGCTGCCTGAAAATAAGCCTCGTTTTGTTGTTTCATATTGTTCTATTAATTGCAGTACGCGATGCTTTGGCGCACCCGTCATAGAACCCATAGGAAATGTTGCTTTGATAATTTCTGAAAATAAAATCTCATCTCTTAATGTTCCGCTAATTGTTGAGATCATTTGATGAACCTGCGGAAAAGAATAGATTCCAAATAACTCATTAGTAATAACAGAACCTTCTTTACAAATTTTACTTAAGTCATTTCTTACCAAATCAACAACCATTACATTTTCGCTTTTCTCTTTTGGGCTATTGTATAAATTTTGTTTTTGCAAGATGTCTAAGCTATCATCTTTATTTCTTGCAGCAGTACCTTTTATTGGTTGAGAGAAAATGGTTTGATCATATTTTGATAGAAATCTTTCAGGGCTTGCACATAAAAGATATTTATCATGAAGCTTATAAAAACATGAAAATGGTGAAGGCGAAATTTTTAATAGCTGAATATAAGTTTCAAGCGGATTTATATCAGCGCTTTCAATAAAAAACTCCTGGCAAAAATTTATCTCGTAACAATCGCCGCGCAGGATGTGTTTTTTTAAATTTTCTATTGTTGCTAAATATTCCGGCTCGCTAATAGCTGCATTTATTTTATTGGTTGATTTTGATGAGACCTTATTTTCTATTTCAGTTTTAGTAATTGCTTCGAAAATATCGTTTGAGTTTATATCTAAAAAAGATATCTGAACGATGTTTTTATTTAATGCAATAACAATTTGCGGCTGAAATAAAAAAATATCAGGAAAGTTTATTTGATTGGTTTTGTTTGATTGAAGGTTTTCAATTTCATTTTTAAGATCGTAGTTTAAATGCCCAAAAATCCAATCGTTAGCATTATTATAAAACTCATCAAGCTGAGTCAAAATATTTTTTGAAGGTGAAAATACCTGAACCGCGTTTACAGCTAACAAGCAATCGAATGAATGATATTTATCTTCATAAAAATGACTATCCATAAAACAACAAATGCTAAACCGGCTTGCCCAATTCAGCATTTGCATTTTAAAAATTTCCGTATTTTCTACATGATACGTAGCTTGTTGACGTTGCACAAAATTGTAAGTGCTTTAAAAGTCATCATCCTGATCATCAAAATCCGAATCATTAAATAAATCAAATTCTTTCAAATCATCATCAAACTTAAAATCATCATCCTCTTCAGTTTCCGCATCTTTTTTACCAGCCTTTTTTCCCCTTGATTTTGGAATATCAAATTCATCAAAATCAGGATCCCAGTTTTCTTCCTCTTCTGGTTTTTCCCATTCATCTACGTCTTCTTCGCCTTCATCATCGTCATCGGCGTCAGTATCACTTGCTTCTTCCTGTTTACCTTTTTTTGACTTAGGTGTTTGCTTTGCTGATGTAGTTTTTTCTTCTTCATCAAGCAAATCATCATCATCATCTTCCTCCTGTTGCTTTTTAGCAGAAGAAGAAACCTTGCCCTTCTTGTTTTCCTCAATGGGCTTCTTTACGGATTTTTTTTCTTTATCAGATTTTGGTGCCATACTCAATAAAATTAGCATTGTAAATTTTAAACGAGTTTTTTAATCAGCAAAAAAAATTTTTTATTTAAATTTTTACGATTTGTTCCCGTTGTGGGCCGTTAGAGACATAAGCTACCGGCGCTCCTATATATTGATTAATAAATTCTATATAATGCTGCATTTTAGCAGGTAATTTCTCGCCGCTCTTTAAAACTGTTGAATCGCAATTCCATCCATCGAAATTTTTATACTGTGGAACTACATCAGGCTGCATTAACTGAAAAGGCACTTTATCAGTTTGTTCGCCATTTATTTTGTAAGCCGTACAAACATTCAGTTCCTTAAAAGAATCAAGCACATCCGCCTTTGTCATAATTACTTTTGTTACACCATTCAACATCACTGTATATTTCAAAGCAACTAAATCAATCCATCCGCATCTGCGCGGCCTGCCTGTGGTTGCGCCAAACTCATTACCAATCTTTCTTAAATTCTCGCCAATTTCATTATTCAATTCTGTTGGAAAAGGACCGCCACCAACTCTTGTGCAATAAGCTTTGGTAACTCCCAATACTTCATTTATTTTTTGCGGCGCAACGCCAAGACCTGTACACACACCTGCTGAAATTGTATTGGATGAAGTTACAAAAGGAAACGTTCCAAAATCAATATCTAACATGCTTCCTTGTGCGCCTTCTGCTAAAACTTTTTTGCCGTTATTTATTTTTTCATTGATGAAATATTCGCCGTTAACAATATTTAACGTACGCAAAAAATCTATCCCTTCAAAAAATTCTTCTTCCCAATCGCTTATGTCATCTATAAAATGAAAATTATCTAACAGCTTTTGATGCTTTAAGCGAAGCTTGATGTATTGCGTTGTAAAAGATTTACTCATTATATCACCAACACGCAAAGCATTTCTCCCTGTTTTATCCATGTAAGAAGGACCGATACCTTTTAACGTTGAACCAATTTTGCCTTCGCCTTTTTGTTGCTCCGATGCTTTATCTAATGCGCGGTGCGTTGGCACAATTAAATTTGTGCGCTGTGAGATGAACAAATTCTTTTTTACATCAATACCAAAAGATGCAACAAGATCACACTCGCGTTTTAAAGTTACCGCATCAAGCACAACGCCGTTACCAATTATATTTATTGTGTTTTGATGAAAGATGCCGGACGGTATTTGATGTAAAACAATTTTTTTATCTCCAACATAAAGCGTGTGACCTGCATTAGGACCACCCTGGAAACGCGCTATCACATCATATTGCGGCGCAAAATAATCTACGATCTTTCCTTTGCCTTCATCACCCCATTGCAGTCCAAGAATTACATCAACCATTTATTTGTTTTTTGTTCGCGGCAAAAATAAAGATTGAGGATTGAAGGAATAAATTTTATATTTTTTTGATGAAAAGAAATTATTCAAATAAAAAAGGCAGTTACTAACAACTGCCTTTAAAAAAAATATTTTCACTATTAATCATTAGTAGAATCAGCGTGTGGATTATCGCGCGGTGCAGCAGGCATATCTGCAACATTTAATACTTCTATATCAAATATTAAATTTGAAAAAGCAGGTATATCAGCACCTTGCGGTGAAGGTCCATAACCCAGCATTGCAGGTATTAAAAATTTACCTTTCCCACCTTTACCAAAATAAGGAAGACATTCGCTAAAGCCCTGAATTGAACCACGGGAGCCTACAGGAATTTGTATCGGCTCTGTATGACCTTTACTTGAATCCATATTTGTGTCGAACACTTTTCCGTTGGTTGCCAAGTAACCTCTATACATTACTGTTGCAACTTTTCCGGAATCAGCTTTTAAAGAAGGATCACCAGGATTATCAATTACAACAAAAGCACCGTTTTTAGTTTTAATACCTTTTAAATTATGCTTTGCCATATAATCTTCCAGTGATTTTGTTTCTGCATTTTTTTCGTTATCAATACTTTTCTGATAATCTGCAAGCATGTCTTTCTCGTCTTTAAAAACATTTAAAAGTTGCACCTTACATTTAATAATTTGTCCTTTTACAAACATGGCATTGTATTCAGGAATCACCCCCATATTTTTTAAAGTATCAATGCTTATGCTTACTTCTGCACTATCGCCAACATGCATCATCGGCATTATTTCCATAAAAGAATATCTTACCTGTTTGCCGGTATCAATTGCACTATAGGCAGGTACTTTTCCATATGTACTTGAAAAAGGTGAATCTCTGTCAACCAAGATATACGCCATATTAAACTTGGCAAATTCTCCAGGCTTAGCTTTAACGGTATCTTTATTTGCTCTAAAAATTTTGTAAGCCAGCCCTGATGGTGTTTTTTCATAATTCATATTACAAGCTGCTAAGCTTAATATAAATAATGCGCATAGTATTTTTTTCATTGTTTGTTTTTTAATCCCGCAACGCGGAATGCTTTTCATTAATCGTTTATGATAAATCAGCTTCGTAAAGCTTTATTACTTCTTTAAATTTTTTTATGTTCGATTCAATACTTTCAGAGCTTCTTCCTCCGGCTGCATTTTTGTGACCGCCACCTTCAAAATGTTTACGTGCAAATTCATTCACATCAAAATTTCCCTTGCTTCTAAAACTCCATTTTCGTTCTTCGTTCCTATCGATAAGCAAAGCGCCAAATTTTATATCCTGTATGGTTAAGAGATAATTCACGAGACCTTCTGTATCGCCGGTTTGAATATCAAAACGCATTAAATCTTTTTTATTGATCGCCATCAATGCAGTATTGTATTCATACAAAACTTCAAGATGATGCAACAATGCGTTACCAATAAACCGCAGCCTGTTCTCTAAAAAATTATCGTAAATATTTTCGTGAATGATGCTGTGTTCAAGCCCAAGCTCTTTTAAATGTGCGATTGCTGTATGCGTATGAGCAGATGTTATGGCAAATCGAAAAGAGCCGGTATCTGTCATGATGCCTGTGTAAAGGCAGGCAGCGATGTCAAGATTAAGATTTTCGCTGAAAGGAGATTTCACAATAAAATCATACACCATCTCGCAGGTAGAGCTTTTTAAAATATTGCTTTCGCCATAATCGAAATGTTCTTCTGCAGGTTCTTCGTGATGATCGATCAACACCTTCACACATTTTGCTTCGAGCAAAACGGTTTCCATTTTTTTAGTGCGATGCATACTGTTGAAATCAAGACAGAATAACAACTCTGCATTGCTTACAAACTCCTTACATTTTTCGGTATGCAATTCAAAATCTAAAACCTCGTTACAGCCGGGCATCCAGTTTAAAAATTTTGCCCAGTTGGTTGGCGAAATAATAACTGTATCATGACCGAGCGATTTTAAAAAATGAAACATTGCAAGCCCCGCTCCCATGGCATCTCCATCCGGCTTTTGATGCATCGTGATAACAATACGTCTTGGTGTTTGTAATAAAGGATAAAGATGCTCAAGTGCCTGCATAAAGGCGGCAAAATTGCAGTTTTATGTGCATTCATTCAAATGATTTTTATTTTTTAAGATGATATTAAATACATCTTGTGTTTAACATATTACTTTTGCGCCCAATTTAAAATTATGAGTAACATAACTTTCACCATGATAAAGCCCGATGCAACTTCAAAAAAGCATACAGGCGCCATTATCGACAGGATATTAAAAGCAGGTTTTACCATTAAAGCAATGAAGTGGACAAAGCTTTCTGCTGAAAAAGCAGGTGCATTTTATGCGGTGCATAAAGAAAGACCTTTTTATGGCGAACTCGTTGAATTCATGAGCAGCGGACCTATTGTTGCTGCCGTTCTTGAAAAAGAAAATGCAGTGGCAGATTTCAGAAAATTAATTGGTGCCACTAATCCTGCGCAGGCAGATGAAGGAACCATAAGAAAAGATTTTGCTGCTTCTGTTGGTGAAAATGCAGTGCATGGAAGTGACAGCGACGAGAATGCCATTATTGAAAGCAATTTTTTCTTTTCGCAGTTGGAGAGATTTTAATGGAACCACAAAGACACGAAGGCACAAAATTATAAGCCTCTTCACTTGGTGTCTTAGTGGCTTGGTGGTTTAATCATTCATCACACCCCACAAACCATCTTTGCAAACTTTGCGTCCTGCATGAAACTATTTTTATTCTTTTACAAATTTCACTGTAATTGTCCTGCTGTTTAATGCAACAAGGTTGAGATAATAAACACCTTTACTTAAACTTTGCACGTTCATATTATAAGAAGCATTTTTACTAATTGATGTTACAGCAACTACGTTTCCTTTTTCATTCAGAACTTTTACTCCATAACTTATCGTTCCATCAAGCCTTTTAATGTGTAATATATCTTTTACAGGATTTGGATAAACTGTAATTGATGTTTCGTTTTGTAATGTAACAGCCACAACATTTGAATAAATAAAACTTCCATCTTTATCTACTTGTTTTAAGCGATAATAATTTGTGCCTTGCACCGGTGTGTTATCTGTATAGGAATATGATTGTTGACCTTTAGAATAAATTCTTGCAATCTCACTGCCATGAAACTGCTGATTGTTACTTCTTTCAATACTAAAATAATTATTGTTAATCTCACTAAGTGCTTGCCAGCTTATTTTAACCGAGCCATCATTTGTTGGGACGGCACTAAAATTTTTTAATGCTATTGGCAAAGTTCCATTTGTATTTTTATAACGAGCAAGCGCTAAATTATATTGAGATGCATTTCCAGTATTAGCGTTAGCAGTTCCTGCTGCTACTATTTTATTATCTGTTTGTAAAGCCAATGAAGCTATTTCCTGAAAATATCCAAAGCTGGTTCGCACACTTCCAGTATCACTAAATCCGGAATTCAAGCTGCCGTCTGTATTAAACTGTGCAAGTGCAAAATCATCCGTTGCTGAATCTGAAGTGGAAGGTGTATATGCAAATCCGCCAACATCTATTCTCCCATCTTGCTCTACTACTAAACTGTTTGCACCGGAAAACCTATCTCCAAATTCTCCAAAGGCCATTCCGTTTTCGCCAAATGTGCTGTCAATAAAACCATCTGAGTTAAAACGCAGCAGCGTCATCATCGGTGTAGAAATACCATTAATATCTGCTTTGCCTGCCGCAAGAATTTTTCCGTCAGGTTGCAATGCAAGCGAATAAAGTGCATCTTCATTTTGATTATAATCAATAATGTGCTTACCATTATTACCAAAACTTGAGTCAAGTTTTCCATTTGACTGAAATCTTGCAATTAAAAAATTTCCTCCACTGCCAATTCCCGCCTCGCCGGCTACTATTATTTTATTATCAGATTGAATAATTAAAGCGTTTATTTTTTCAAGGCCATACAAAGGAATATTTGAAATACCATTAGTACCAAAAGTTGAATCTAAACTGCCATTCGATTTATATCTGATTACAGTCGTTCCTTGTAATCCATTATAACCAGCCTGCACAATTTTTCCATCACTCGTTACCTGCATTGCCTTTGCATAAACACCTTTTGCTGCGGTCATATCAAGACTTACTTTACCATTTACGCCGAACGACGAATCCAGATGACCATTAGATAAATATTGCACCAATAATGGTGATTGATAAAAAGGGAATACAACAAAATCGAGTCCGTAGCCTGCTGCTAAAATTTTCCCATTACTTAGAATACTTAAATTATAAACGCTGGAACCACCGTTGAAAACAGTTTCAATTTTTCC
This sequence comes from Bacteroidota bacterium, assembly GCA_048498595.1. Taxonomy (GTDB): domain Bacteria; phylum Bacteroidota; class Bacteroidia; order Chitinophagales; family Chitinophagaceae; genus Parafilimonas. The sequence continues at coordinate 7,387 of JBEHXR010000011.1, read as the reverse complement.
ACTGGTTCCAAAGGATGCATCTAAGGCTCCATCTGATGTATAGCGAGCAATCGAAAAATTGTATGTTGTATCGTTCACACTGTTTCCTGCGACTAAAATTTTGCCGTCTGATTGAATAGCTGTTGAATTTACTATCCCGAAGTTGGTGTTTACTATTTTTCCGCTGTCATTTAAAGTGCTGTCAAGTGATCCAGATTGAGCACTTAAATAATTACAAATAATAAAAGTGAATGCAAAAAGTAAAACAGGTTTCATAATGTTTTTTTTAAAAAAATTATTGGTCGCAAGCATCGGCATTATGGCAACCAGCATCATCATCTGTAACTTCACCTAAATGCCTGTAATCTTCACAATCAACAAATCTTGTTGAGTTTAAGTAATGGTTTTTTGTATCATTATAATATAATACGACCTGAAAAAAATTAGCAGCTCTTGCAGCAATATATTTATAGGTGCCCTCTCTATCAGTTACGCCTGTACCAAAATCGCTATGGTAATCATCATTGTCATCTAATCCATGTTGCATACTACAATCTATGTAAAGTAATGTAGCTATATGTCTATCAATAAATCCATCATAGATAACCTGTGAACCTATTGAATAAAAATCAGGATCATTAGGATTGCCTTGATGATTAACTGTATAAGTTACCCCAGTACTGGGGCATGCTCCCAAACAATGTGTTTCCGAATGAATACTTATGCCTGGAATGCCCATATAAGTTGCTCCCATAGGTGCGTAAATTGCAGGTGTTTGATTAATTGGAAGCGTACCATCCAGATTCCCATGAAATGAAACAATCGGAGGTTTGTAACCGTCATTATTCAACATAAAGCTAACGGGATTAATAGCATAGGCTTTATGTATAAAAGCATTCCCCCAATCATTTAAAACGCCTTTTATATAAGGTCTATAATCTAAAACACGATTATAGCTATCATTAGGATTATTAACATCAGGATCGTAATAATTAGCATCTATTGAACTTCCTAAAGCGGTTCTAACTCCCGGTAATATGCTATCAATTTTTGTTTGTCTGTAATAATAAGCACACAGCATAGCAGTTACACTGCCAGCACTGTTACCACCTAAAAAAATATTATTGATGTCAACTTTATATTCGTCAGTTTGTGTATGTGCAGTTTGATACTTCTGTCGTTGTATTACACAACGAATAACACCTCTTGCATCTTGTTGCGCTCGATAAATAGCAAGTGGCTGCTGTGCTGTTACATAAGTGCCATCCACATAAACACCTCTTCGATATTCTGCATCAATAGCCACAAATCCCTTTCGAGCAAATTCCTCACAAATGGTTATTACATCATCACCTGTTTGTTCCGAACCACTACCATCATTTACACCTGAACAGTCTGCAAATCCTCCACCATGAAAGATAATGATAACAGGTAATGCGCAATTACTATAGTCAACATCTGTTGGATAAAAAACTTTATAAAACAAATCAGTGGGATTGCAATCACACGTTGTGCTTAAAGGTGTTGAGCCGCATCCAAATTTATAATGCACATCAGCAAAGGTTGAAGGCATACCTGTTTGCTTTCCATATAAAACTGTTTTGTTGGTTATTGTGTGTGGACTCAAATCCATGTCTTTTGAAATGTCAAAAACATCACCACAATTTTGTCCAATAACATTTGCTGATATAAAAAAGAAACAAATAAAAAAAGGTAAAGGTCTTCTCATTGCAATAATTTAGGATGGAAAATTAAAGTTATAAACAAAATCAAATCAAAAAAAATTTAGTTCTAACTTATTTCAACACACCATATAAACTTCCGCTTTTATTAAATAAGCGTTCTATATTTTTTTCTGTTTGCGGATCTTTTTCAAGCACGGGTGCATGATGTGGTTTTATGCGTGCATCAATTATTAGGTTTGTGCAACCCCAATGTTTGTTTTCATAAAAACTATTTACGCCGTCAATATCATGTGAAGGATTGCAGCGCGTAAATGTTACCCACAAAAAATTATTTAGCGTTGCAGCAGTAAAATCTGCATCATCAACAATAATGATAAAAGGGCAATCTTTTAATTCTTCTATTCTTTGTTGCAATTGTTGTTTTAAAATATTTATTTCATCAGCAGCATCTTTATAGCTAATAAATTTTTTCATTTGAATGCAAACGATTCCCGGTAAAATCAATTTTGCATTTTGAATAGATTGAATTGCTGCAAAACATTGCGGCACTTCTGTACAAAGATTTCTTACTTCATTACCATAAGCTGCAAACACAACTTTACTTCCGGTGTTTAAACCGGTTCCCGAATAATCTAATGTATCAATGGTTGTGTTTGTATAAAAATGTATGTCGCGTTTTAAATCAATTCTTCTCAACACAAAATCAAAAAACGGCTGAATAGTTTTTGCTGAAATTTTATTAGCATCATCGGCAGTAATAAATAAAAACTTTGCAAGACTTAATTGTCCTGTTCCTAAAATATGATTGGCAATCGTTAATAATTCTGCCGGTTGTTTTGTTTGATTGTAGGGCGTATATCTTTCACTGCCCAGTGCTAATAACAATGGATGCACACCGGCTGCATCAACAGCATTGAGTTCTTTTAAACCGGGAATTTCTTTTGTAATTAAATCACCTGTTATTTCATGAATTAAATCACCGAATGCTGTGTCTTCCTGCGGCGGCCTGCCAACAACAGTGAAAGGCCATATTGCATTTTTTTTCGCATACACTTTATGCACATGCATCAACGGAAAATCATGTTTCAAACTATAATAACCAAGATGATCGCCGAACGGACCTTCCGGCTTATTTTCATTTTTAAAAACTTCGCCGGTTATTACAAAATCTGCATCGGCGCTTATGCAAAACCCATCTTCATAAAAATACCTAAACCGTCTTCCACCCAATAAACCTGCAAATAAAAGTTCGCTTATTCCTTCAGGCAAAGGCATAACTGCGGCGAGTGTATGAGCCGGTGGTCCGCCAACAAACACGCTTACTTTTAAAGGTTTATTTTCTGCATTTGCTTTTGTTTGATGCACACCAATACCACGATGAATCTGATAATGCAAACCAATTTCTTTATTCAAAACATAATCGTTGCCTGTAAGCTGAATGCGATACATTCCAAGATTAGAATTACGAACGCCGGGTTGTGTTACATCTTCTGTATAAACCTGCGGCAGCGTTACAAAAGCACCACCATCTTTTGGCCAATGTTTTATTAAAGGCAGGTCGCTGATCTGAATTTGTTCTGTAAGAATTTTATTTGAAGATTTTTTTAGCGGCAATGCTGTTGAAGAAGCAAGCAATGTTTTGATGGATTGAAACGGTTTTTGTAACGCGGTTGCCGGTTTATTTCTTAACTGAATTACTTGCTGAATAAATTGAAGTCGTTCTGCGAAAATTAATTTGCTTCTTTCTAAAGTTCCGAAAATATTTGAAGCTGCACGAAACTTTGTGCCTTTTACATTTTCAAATAATAATGCAGGACCATTTACTTCATGCACGCGCAAATGAATAGCTGCCATTTCAAGATTGGGATCAACCTCTTCTTTAATTCTTACAAGCTGATCATTTTTTTCAAGATGCAATAAACAATCTTCGAGCGAACTGTAAAGCATGAATGCAAACCTATGAAATCGCGCAACGCAAAAATTGAAACTTACTGAAGTAAATACTAATGCACTTTTTTAGGGCAATTAAGCGAACGCTTATCACGTGATGAAAAATTATTAAATAAAGAATGATCGGGGAAAATGTAAGTTAGTGTAAGTACTGATGTGTAGTAATTATCTTTCTGATGAGGATTGCCTCTCATTTTACCCGCAGGAGGAAAAGTAGACGAAGGATTAACTTCATTACCGCGATAGGAAAGATCAACAGCAAGCTGGCCATGTGCTTTGAATAATTCACTTTCATCGGGATAAGTTCTGCTAACATCATCTAAATAATCTGTAAATAAATGGCGCGAATTAAATTCAAGACCTATAAGAAAATTTGATGAAAGCTTATACCGCACGCCAACACCATAGGGCGCTTCAATTTGGGTTAAAGCATATATTTTTCTATTTGGATAAATAGATAAGCCTTCACCTTCTGTACACAATGGCTGCAAATAAACTTTTTGCCCGTTATAATTTGTGTATGGATTGAAATGAAAAAATCCTCCGCCTAAAAAAGCATAAGGAATAAATTTTTTATCATCGTCCATTGTAAAAAGATCATACTCCAAACAAAGATTTCCCTCTACAATGTTTGAATTAAAATTGAGATTACGCGAAGTATACTGTGTGCCTTTTTTATCATCACCCTGAACACTTCCATAATTAAAACCAAGCCGTAAAGAATAATTTTTAATAGTGTACCGGATATTTGCGCCTGCCGTTAATTCAGATTCCTTAAAAGTATAAACCTGGGATTGCAGGTCGCCGCCATAATTCATTAAACCGCCATTAAACTGCAAGCTTAAATTTTGCGCATGTAAAGTGGTGTGCAAACAGGTTAGTAAAATGAATATTCTAAACACTAAATTTCTTAATACCATTTCCACTGTTTCTAATCTTATAACGCTAAAAAACTTTTTTTATTCAAAAAAGCAGCATCGTAAAATAATTTGCGTACAGACAAGCAATAAAAATTATACCAAAGAAAGTTCTGACAAAATTGTATTGCCAGTGAATACATATCATTATCAAAAATTTAAACGGAAATATTTATATTTAGTGAACAAAAATCTCTGCTGTGCCATTTTATCAAAATATTAAAGCTAATACAACTGATGGCAAACGAACCCTCGACAGACTTTTAAAACTGAGAGCAAAACTGCAAAGCGAAATTCCTGAAAAACATTTAGAGAGCAATCTGATTATTGCATCATGGAATATACGCGAGTTTGATTCGCCGGCTTACGGCGATCGTGTTGAAGAATGTTTTTATTACATCGCCGAGATTGTTTCAAAATTTGATGTTATTGCTATACAGGAAGTGCGGCAGGATTTAAAAGCATTAAAAAAATTGATGAGCATTCTCGGCAATCATTGGCAGTATATTGTAACAGATGTAACAGAAGGTTCACAGGGAAACAGTGAACGGCTTGCATTTTTGTTTGATACAAGAAAAGTAAAATTTGGCGGACTCGCAGGTGAAGTTGTATTGCCTGCGCTTGAAACAAAAGATCCCGAAACAAAACAAACAGTTTATCAGCCCGTAACGCAACTTGCACGCACACCATTTATGTGCGGCTTTAAAGCAGGATGGACAAATTTTATTCTTTCAACCATTCACATTTTGTACGGTTCATCTGCAGCAAATGATCCTGACAGAATAAAAGAAATAACAAACATTGCGCAAATGCTTGCAAAAAAAGCAGCGGGCAAATATGAGTGGTCAGGCAATTTTATTTTGCTTGGTGATTTTAATATTTACAGTCCTGCTGATGAAACATATTCAGCAATTGCAAAAGCAGGTTTTGAGATTCCGCAACAGTTGCAAAACTTACCATCAAATGCTTTGAAGAATAAATTTTACGATCAGATTGCATTTAAAGTAATTCCTGATCAATTTGAAACTACAGGCAAAGCCGGTGTATTTAATTATTACGAAGTAGTGTTTACTGATGAAGATGAAACTGTGTATGTGCCTTTAATGGGTGAAGCTTACAACACAACTGAAGCCGGCACAGCAAGAAAAGATAAAAGTGTTTATTACAAAACTTATTGGAGAACTTACCAGATGTCTGATCATTTGCCGATGTGGGTTGAAATAAAAATTGATCATACAGATGCTTATTTACAAAACAAGTTGATTCCGCCACAAACACCCACCGATACACACACACCTTCTTAAAAAATTTTTGAGATAACTCAAGCAACATTCAAAGTATTGCTATCTACTCTTTGCATTTTAGGAGCAAGCAAATGCATAACGATCCAGGCAAAAACATAAGCGCAGCCGCAAATAATAAACATAATATAATAACCTGTTTCAAGTTTGCCTAATGCTTTATAATGATCGAACAACATTCCTGCAAGCCATGCAATCAGTATTCCGCCCAAGGCGCCGGACATACCACCAATTCCTGTTATAGAACCAACAGCCTTCTTAGGAAACATATCTGATGCAGTAGTATAAATATTCGCGCTCCAGGCCTGGTGTGCAGCAGCGCCAACACCAATAATAATTACAGCGTACCACATGTTAATGCTGCCAGCCCATTGTGCAAACACAACCGGTAATACAAACAATGCATAGATGAACATGGATGTTTTTCTTGCGCGAAATACCTGCCAGCCTTTGCTTATTAAATTAAGCGGCAACCAACCGCCAACTATACTTCCAACAGCAGACATGGTATAAACCAACGCAACCGGTAATGCAGTTGCGATGCCTTCAATATTATATTGCGCTTTTAAAAAAGCGGGCAACCAAAATAAGTAGAACCACCAAACAGGATCAGTTAAAAATTTTCCCAAAGCAATTGCCCATGTTTGTTTAAATGCAAATAATTTAAGCCATGAAATTTTTTGTGCGTTTGCAGCTTTATCATTCGCGGTTGTTTCATCAGCATCGCTGTGAATGTAATCATACTCTTCTTTAGAAAGCCGCTTTTGCTTTAAAGGAATTTCATAAAACATAAACCAAAAAATCAGCCATATAAAACCAACCGAACCTGTAATTATAAAAGCATACTGCCAACCCCATTGTGCTGCAATAAACGGAACGGTTAATGGCGCAGCAATAGCACCAATGTTTGTACCTGAATTAAAAATACCTGTTGCAAGCGCTCGTTCTTTTTTAGGAAACCATTCTGCAACAGCTTTTATGGCTGAAGGAAAATTTCCTGCTTCGCTTATACCTAATGCACCTCTTGCGAAAACAAAACCAATTGTGCTTTTTACAAGCGCATGAGCCATTGCAGAAATACTCCAGAAAAAAATTGAAATAGCGTAGCCCAGCTTCGTTCCAACTTTATCAATAAAAAAGCCTGCGAACAATAAACCAACAGCATAAAAAAATTGAAAAGAGATAACGATGTCTGAATAATCACTTTCCGTCCAGTTAAAATTTTTTTCGAGCGTTGGTTTTAAAAGACTGATGACTGACCTGTCGAGATAATTGATAGTAGTTGCAAAAAAAATAAGTGTGCAAATTGTCCACCTGTATTTTCCAATAGCTTGCTTCATTCAATTTATCGTTAGATGGTAAAGATATTTTTATTTAACCAGCGAGGTTAAAAATTATATGCTGAAGTTTTTTGAAAGCAGGTGTATGCCTTGCCAGGTGTTTATATGCGGTGAACAACGAGAAAACAAGAAGAAGAGTAGAAGTATGTATCGGGTAACATTGCTATAAGGTCGCTATAAGGTTACTATAAGGTTACTATAAGGTTGCCGGGAAG